>DATKFB010000664.1:0-17744 GCA_035544435.1 Polyangia bacterium | reverse complement strand
ATCCCCCCGCGCGCGAGGGGCTTGAGGAGCAGATAGTTTCCGAACCGACGCGGAAAGTCGTTCATGTCACGCCGACCCACGGGAGGCCCCGGGGCGGCCTTTCCACCTTTGGCCCCTTCTGGGAAAACCAGTGCGGAATCTTGCGCGTGCAATCTTAACAGGTTGGCCGCCCGAAGGGAGGACCGGCCCCCGCCCCGACGTCCGTGATAGAGTCGCGGATCGGGGCCCAACCCTTTTTCCCTTCCGGGCCGGAGGTGGCGAAATGCCGGGCGAGCACTTGCTCGTCATCGACGACAGTCCGACACTTCTAAAGGTGGTGGAAAGCACCCTCACGCGGAGCGGTTATCGCGTGGAAACTGCCGCGGACGGCGCGGCGGGCCTTTTGCTGGTGCGCGGATCTCCCACCGTTCCCGACCTCATCCTCCTCGACGGGGTGATCCCGGGGAGCGATTCGGCCGAGATCTGCCGCCAGCTCGCCGACGACGAAGCCCTCGCCCGCATCCCCGTCGTCATCATGGCCAGCAAGGGCGACGACCTCGAGGCCCGCTTCGCGCGGGCGCCCAACGTCGTCGACTACATCAGCAAGCCCTTCTCGCCCGACGCCCTCCAGGCCGTCGTCTCGCACGTCGTCGAGGGCCGGGCCGGCCGGTCCATCCCGGAGGTGCGCCCGGACAAGGAACCCAGTACGGGCCCGACGCCCGCGAGCCGGGCCGCGGTCGCCGAGGCGCTCTCGCGTTCTTCGGCGCCCGAGGCCACGGCCACGGTGCTGGGCGGCTACGCGCTCGCGGGCGATCTGTCCGTCGTGTCGCTCGGCGAGGTGTTCTCGATGCTCAAGGAGCACGCTCAGTCGGGCGTCCTGCGCGTCGTCAACACGGCGACGCGGGCCCAGGTCGAGCTGGTCTTCAACGAAGGACGCATCGACTTCGCGGGCGCCGTGGGCGTCGCCGACGAGTTCCTGCTCGGCCGGTTCGCCGTCGCGCGCGGGGATGTCACGGCGGCGGCGGTCGACGCCGTGCTCGAGGACCGCCGCCGCGCCCAAAAGAAGCCGCCCCTCTTCGGCGCGGATCTCGTGGCGCGCGGCCTGCTCACAGAGGCGCAGCTCAGGCGCGCCATGGTCCGGCAGACGAGCGAGCTCGTGTACGAGACGCTGCGGTGGACGCACGGGTTCTTCCAGCTCAAGCGCGCGACCGACGCCGACGACGCCGCGGCGCTCGTGACACTCGCGCGGGGCGCCGCCCTCGCCATCAACGTCGACCGGCTCCTGCTCGAGGGCTACCGGCGCGTCGACGAGTGGCGCGTCATCGAGAGCGTCGTCGACAGCTTCGACCGCGTGTTCGTGCGCGACGAGAGCAAGGTCACCGATCTGCCGCGCGGGACCTTCACGCGCGAGGAGCTGGCCGTGCTCGAGCGCGTCGACGGCCGCCTCACGGTGCGCGAGATCGTGCGCGCGCTGCGCCTGGGCTCGTTCGACGTCTCGAAGGTCCTCTTCCGCCTCCTGCGCACCAAGCTCATCCGCGAGCGCGTCGAGCCGGTTGCAACCTAACTCGCGCTGAGGGCCATGTTGGGGTTCTGGTCGGAGCGGAGGAGCTTGTAGCCGAGGCCGCGCACCGACTGGAGGCGATCGCCGAGGCGCCCCATCTTCGTGCGCAGGTTGAGGACGTGGGTGTCGACGGTGCGGGCGCGCCCGACGTGGCGGTAGCCCCACACGCGCGAGAGCAGCTCCTGGCGCGTGAACACCCGGCCCACGCGATCGACGAGAAAGCGCAGGAGCTGGAACTCGTACGGCGTGAGGCCGAGCGGCTGCTCGGCGATGAAGGCCTGGCGGATCTCGCAGTCGAGCGTCATCTCGCCGTAGCGGATCTGCAGCGGCGAGCCCGGGCGCTTGTCGCGCGCGTGGAGCTGCGCGAGCCGCGCCGTGAGCTCCTCGGCGTTGACCGGCATGAGGATGAAGTCGTCGGCGCCCGTCTCGGGATCGAGGCCCGAGACGCGCCCCACCTCGACGCAGACGAGCACGCGCGCAGAGAGCAGCTCGGGTCGCGCGCGCAGTCGCTTGATGGCGTCGCGCCCGATCTCGAGGTGTGGCCCCGCCTCGACGACCGCGATGTCGGCGGGCGGTCCCTTGCGATCGAGCTCGGCGAAATCGTAGCCGGCGACCAGCACCTGGTGCCCCATGTTGCGCAGGATCGTCGCCGGGGCATCCGGTCGGACATCGTTCTGCCCGCGGTCCAGTGTGACGACGACGATTCGAAGGGGAGACCCGACGGAGCGCATTGAGTTTTTCGCCGGAGCAGTCCCTGCTCTGGCATCGCCCACCATAGTCGAGCGCCGGTTAACCCGTCGTTTCCGAGCCGTGCATTCTATGTAACATTCGGTCCGTCGGGTCGGAGCCCGCGGGGCCGGGGCTTCAGAACACGGTCCAGCGTTTGGGCAGGAAGTACTCCTCGTAGACGCGCAGCGCGTAACGGTCGGTCATGCCCGTGATGAAGTCGGCGATGGCACGCGGCAGCCCGTCGGATTCCGGAACGCCCTTCGGCCAGTGCTTGGCGCGGAACTCGTCGGCGTGGGCGTGAAAGTAGGCCCACAGCTCCGAGATGATCCGCTGCGCCTTCTCGAACTCGCCGCGGATCTCGGGGCGCTCGTAGACCGCCTCGTACAAGAAGTCGCGCAGCGCGATGAGCGCGTCGAGCACCTCGTCGCTCATGCGGATCTGGCGCTTCTCCTCGAGGCACGACGACGAGACCATGTCGCCCACCATGCGCGCGATGCGATCGCTGTGCGTCGCGCCGAGGATCACGAGGATGTCCTGGGGCACCGTCGCGAGGTCGACGACGCGGCCGCGCACGGCGTCGTCGAGGTCGTGATTGACGTACGCGACGATGTCCGCGATACGGACGATCTGGCCCTCGAGCGTCATCGCCATGAGGTTGGCGTTGTCCGAGATGATGTGGCCCTTCCCCTTCGAGTGCTTGAGGATGCCGTCGCGCACCTCGACGCTGAGGTTGAGCCCCCGCCCGTCGCGCTCGAGCTTCTCGACGACGCGGATCGACTGCTTGACGTGGTGGAAGCCGTCCGGCATGAGCTTGGCGAGGACCTTCTCGCCGGCGTGGCCGAAGGGCGTGTGGCCGAGGTCGTGGCCCATGACGATCGCCTCGGTGAGCGATTCGTTGAGGCGCAGCGCGCGCGTCACCGTGCGCGCCACCTGGGCGACCTCGAGCGTGTGGGTGATGCGCGTGCGGTAGTGGTCGCCCTCGGGCGCGAGGAAGACCTGCGTCTTGCCCGCGAGGCGACGGAAGGCCTTTGAGTGGATGATGCGGTCGCGATCGTGTTGGAAGATGGGGCGCGTCTCGTCGGGCGGCTCGGGCCGCTCGCGCCCGCGCGAGGACCGGCTCTTCTGCGCGAACGGCGACAGGACGAGCTCCTCGTCAGCCTCGAGCTGCTCTCTGATCGTGCCCGCGTCGCTCATGTCGTCCATCCCCTTGCCGCTCGGCCTTGCGTCATTTACGCGGCTTGCCCTTGCGCTTGGCGCCGCTCCGGCCCCTCTTGTCGGCGGCGGCAGGCTCGCGTTTCGTGCGGCGCCGGTCGGAGGCGCCGCGCCGCTCTTCGCGTCCGAGCCGCGGCCGCTTGTCCTGGCGGCGCTCCGGGCGGGCGTGCTCGCGCGCAGCGTGGCCCGCGAGCGCGAAGTCCACCTTGCGGCGCACGACGCTCACCGACTGCACCTCGACCTTGACGGCGTCGCCGAGCGCGAAGACGCGCCCCGAACGCCGTCCCACGAGCCGGCAGGTCGGCTCGTCGAACTCGTAATAGTCGTCGGTGAGCGCGCCGATGCGCACGAGCCCCTCGACGAAGGGATCGTCGACGACGACGAAAACGCCGAAGCCAGCCACGCCCGAGATCGTGCCTTCGAAGACGTCCCCGATGCGGTCGCGCAGGAAGAAGGCCCGATAGAGATCGGTGACCTCGCGCTCGACCTCCATGGCCTGGCGCTCGGCGAAGGACGAGGCGGCCGCCATCTTCTGCAGCTCTTCTCGACGCGGCGGCGGCGTCACCGTGGGCGGCTTCCAGCCGCCCGATGGCTTGCCCTGCCCGGCCAGACGGATCTTGAGGAGGCGGTGGACGATGAGGTCCGGATAGCGGCGGATGGGCGACGTGAAGTGCAGGTAGTCCGCCGAGGCGAGCCCGAAGTGCCCGACGTTGATGACGTCGTAGGTGGCCTGCTTGAGCGAGCGCAGGAGCTGGAAGGAGAGCGCCTTCTCGGCCGGGTGCCCCTTGAGCTTCTCGAGCACGCGCGCCAGTCCCTTGGGGGTGCGCGCCTCGTCGACGTCGACGTTGATGCCGTAGTGCGAGGCCAGCGTCACGAACTCCTCGACGCGGTCCCGGTCGGGCGCGTCGTGGATGCGCCAGACGGCGTCCTCGTTGCGCTCGTGGAAGCTGCCCGCCACGGCCTCGTTGGCCGCCAGCATGAACTGCTCGATCATCGAGTACGCGCCGCGCTCGCCGGGATCGCGGCGCGACTTGCTGATGGCGCGCACGAGCCGCGGGTCGTCGTCGTCGAGCTCGACCTTCGGCTCGGGCAGGTCGAGGTCGAGCGCGCCGCGCGCCTGGCGCTGCGCCTTCATCTGCCGGGCGAGAGAGTCCATGTGGCGCAGCGCGGGCAGAAACGGCTCGTACTTCTTGCGCTTGCCGCGCGTGTCGCCCGCGAGCGCCGCCGCGACGCCGGGGTAGTCGAGGCGCGCGCGCGAGTGGATGACGGCCGCGCAAAAATCGCGCTCGACCATGTGGGCGTGGCGGTCGAGATCCATGCGCACGACCATGGCGAGGCGGTCCTCTTCCGGCACGAGCGAGCACATGTGCGCCGAGAGCGGCTCCGGCAGCATGGGGATCGCGCGGTTCGGCAGGTAGATGCTCACGCCGCGCCGCTGCGCTTCGACGTCGATGGGCGAGCCCTCGCGCACGTAGTGCGAGACGTCGGCGACGGCGACCCATAGCCGCGTACCGCCGCTGGGCAACTTCTCGATGGCGACGGCGTCGTCGAAGTCGCGCGCCGTCTCGGGATCGATCGTCGTGAACTCGACGTGGCGGAGATCGGCTCTGTCGGCGCGCTCGGGGGTCCTCACCTCGCGCGGCAGCACCTCGGCGAGGTGCGCGACGGGCGCCGGGAACTCCTCGGTAACGTCGGCGCAGGCCAGGACCTTCTCGACCTCGGTTCGCGGGTCGTCCGGGTCGCCGAGGACCTTGAGCACCTCGGCCTCGAGCGGACCGTCGGCGACGTCGGGGTAGCGCTTGATCTCGGCGACGACGGATTGGCCCAAGAGCCCGGCCGCGAGGTGGCCCACGAGGGTCACGGGACCCGTGATGCGGGGATCGTCCGGCTGAAGGATCGTGTGCTTGCCGGCGCGCGCGAGCTGGCCCGTGATCTTGGCGCGCCCGCGCGAGACGACGCGCGCGACGCGGCCCTCGATGCCGCGCACGCCGGGCCACGCCTCGATCTCGACGGTGTCGGCGTCCATGGCGGCGCCGCGGTTGCGCGCGGAGACGTGGACGTCCTCGGACTTGTCGTCGGGAACGACGAAGCCGTACCCCGCTGGATGAATCTTGATTCGGCCCGTCAGCTTGCGCGTGGGCGAGCCGGGCGAGACGCGATCGCTCTCGTTGAAGTTCTCGAATGACAATGAAGGTTCCGTTTCTGCAAGTTGACGCGCAAATGTGATGTGAAGCGAGCTCAGGGCGCTGGTGCGCTCGGCGCGCGCAGCGCGTAGAGCTTCCGATCGTCCGAGCCCACGAAGATGGTGCCATCGGCGGCGAGGGTCGGCGAGCTGTCGACGTCGCCGCCGAGCTCGACCGACCAGCGCAGATGGCCGTCGGGCTCGAGACAGTAGAGGCGGTCATCCTGCGAGCCAAACAGGATGGCGCCCTTGGCGTCGACCAACGCCGACGAAATGATGCGATCGCCGCTGCGAAAGGTCCAGGCCAATGTCCCGTCGAGCCTCACGGCGTACATCTGCGCGTCGAACGAGCCGACGTAGATCATGCCGTTTCCGACGGCGACCGAGGCCCGCACGTCGCCCCCCGTCGTGAAGGCCCAGCGCAGTGTCCCGTCGGCGCCGAGCGCATAGATCTTGCGGTCGTCGGAGCCCACGTAGATCGTGCCGTCGTCGCCCACGGCCGGCGCCGCGTCGACGTCGCCCCCCGTGCGGAAGTCCCACCGCTTGGCGCCGTCAGGTCCGACGCCGTAGATCAGATCGTCCTGCGAGCCGGCGACGACCGTGCCGTCCGACAGCACGGCGGGTGCCGAGGCGACGTGCCCGCCGGTCGCGAACCGCCACCGCAACGTGCCGTCGGGGTTGATGGCGTAGATGCCGTCGCCGCCCGTGTAGACGACCCCGTCGGGTCCGATCGTCGGGCCCGCGTCGACGTCGCAGCGGCTCGCCTCGGGACCGACGCCGATGCGCTGCGGACAGGCGCCGATCTGAAAGATCCAGCGCGGCTTCGCGCTCGAAGGCATGACCGCATAGAGGTGGTCGTCGTCGGAGCCGATGTAGATCGTCCCGTCGTGCGCGATGGCCGGCGAGCCGAAGATGATGTCGCCGGTGGCGTAGCTCCACTTCATGGCGCCGTCGCGACCGACGGCATAGAGCCGCCCGTCGTGCGAGCCGAAGAGAACGGTGCCGTCGGCGGCCACGGCGGGCGAGGAGACGACCGCGCCGCCCGTGGCGACCATCCAGGCGATCTCGGGCTTGCTCGCCGGCAGATTGAACGGCGAGCGCCCGCGGTGCGCGGCGCCCAAACGAAACATCGCCTGCGCGGGCTCGAGCGCGTACTGCGGCAGCGGCGTGACGGGCGCGTTCGCGGCGCCGACCGCCGCACCAGCGCGCGCGCCCTGCGGCCAGACGCAGCTGCCGGCCTCGCAGACGCGATCCAGCTTGCAATCGCGGTCGGAGCCGCAGCTGCTCCCGAGGTGCGCGCACGCCGCGGCGGCGACGCCTGAGAGCGCAATGGCCACGATGGCCATTCTGGCCATCGTGGCCATTGTGGGCGGTGGGGCCAGAGGGGCCAAAGGGGCAGCGGTGAACCGGAGAGCGGGAGGCGGAAGCTGCGGGGCGCGCTCACGACGGGGCGCCGACGCCAACGACGGAAGAAACGATCTTTTGATGACGGCAAGGTTAGGCCAAATCGGAAAACACGCAAGGCCCGACCTCGGTGACGGGCCGAGACTGCGCGCGCGCGTTCTGGTATCGTAGAGGTTCGTGCGTTTCGTTCGACCTCTCGTGCTCGGCCTCCTCGCGGCGAGCGCGAGCCTCGCGATGGGGGCATGTCGTCACAAGGCGGCGTCGCGCAGCGCCGCCCCTCCCGCCGCCTCGGCCGACGCGACGGCGGTCGTCGCCTCAGCGCCGCCGGTTCCGGCGGCCGCTCCCATCGCCTTCCCGAGCAAGCTCGGGCGGGCCGCCATCAAGCACGTCGTGATCGTCAGCGAGGACGGTCTGCGCCCCGACGCGCTCACCTCCGTGCACCCGGCCGTCCACGAAGAGCTCATGCGGCGTGGCGCCTGGTCGCTCACGGCGCGCACGATCCGCCGCGCCTCGACCCTGCCCTCGCACGCGGCGATGCTGTCCGGCTTCGACGTCAAGGAGCACGGTCTGTTCTGGAACTCGTGGAAGCCCGAGCGCGGGTGGATTCACGTCCCCACGGTATTCGACGCGGCCGAGGCGTCGGGCGGCACGTCGGCGGCCTTCGTCGGCAAGAAGAAGCTCCAGCACATCGCGCATCCGGGCTCCGTCGACATGTTCTCGCGCCCCGGCTACTTCTGTAAGAAGGTCGTCGAGCAAGCGGCGCAGTACTTTGTCGACAAGAAGCCGCAGGTCGAATTCATCCACTTCTCCGATCCTGACGACCTCGGGCACTCCGTCGGGTGGATGTCGAACCCGCAGCTCGAGGCCGTGCGCCACAGCGACAAGTGTCTCGGCACGCTCATCGACGCCGTGCACGCCGCCGGCATGGACGGCGAGACGCTCTTCATTCTTTCAGCCGACCACGGCGGCCACGGCCGCAACCACGATGGTCACATCGAGGAGGATCGCCTCATCCCGTGGATCACGTGGGGACCCGGCGTCCGCCCCAACCACCGGATCAAGAGCCCGATCATCACGCTCGACACGGCGGCGACGGCCTTGTGGGCGCTCGGCTACCCGGCCCCCGCCGGCCTCAAGGGCAAACCCGTCCTCGAGGCCTTCGAGACCCCCGCGCAGGCCTCGCTTCCATAAAAAAGGAAGCCAATCAGAAAAAATTGATCGCGAAGGTCGGTAACGACCAGTTGAGCCAGGTCTGGTCCGCGCCCTGGACGGTATAGCGCGCGGCGGTGATCGTCGACTCGATGTCGAGCGACCAGTCCCAGCCCTGGATGAGCTCGATGCCGATGCCGCCCATGAGCGCCCCGCCCCAGGTCGAGTAGTTGTAGGCGTCCTGGTTGACCTGCGCGAGCCCGAAGCCACCCTTGAGGAACAAGCGATCGCCAATGAAGATCTGGAGCGCCGCGAGTTGGGCCGTCTGCGAGAAGACCGACGGGCCGCGATCGACGATGGCGCCCTCGATGTCCCACATGAGGATGAGCCCGGGCCGCAGCCCGAAGCCGAGGCGCGCCGTGTAGGCCATCCCGGACTGCGTCGTCGAATTGCCGCCGTCGTTGGCGAGCTTGAGGCCTCCAAAGCCGATCCCGCCCCCGATCGTGAAAGGCCGATCGGTCACGCGGCGGAGCCGCGGCGGCTGGAGCGGGTAGTGACTGTAGTAATAGGGGCGCCCGCCGTAGCCCGGACCGGGACCGTACCCGTAGGGGCCGGGGCCGTAACCGGGCGGGCCCGGTGGCGGACCGTAGTAAGTCCGGGGCGGAGGGTAGCCATTGGGCGCGGCGTAGCCGGGGGGCGGGGCGTAGCCGGGGGGCGGAGCGTAGCCCGGCGGATAGTCTTGCGAAGAAGCCGTGCCGACCGGGGGCGCCGCCGGGGCAGGGCTCGGCGCGGGCGCGGGCGAACCGGCCGCAGGCGCGGGTTGACCCGGCGGGGCCGCGGGCGGACCGGCCGCCGGCGCGCCCTGGGCGGGCTCGGCCGTCGCAGGCGGGGGCATGCCAGGTCCCCACGCGAAAGGCCCCAGCTCGGTGGGGACCTGTTGCGCGGACGCCGCGCCGGTGTGAATGAGAAGAACGGTGAACGCTGCGACATACCGAGTCATGGGGGCAACCTTCCGTCGATTCGCCCGGCGGCGAGAGCTTGAGCCTGGGGATGTGCAAACCCGACGCCAGCGGATACACACGAATCGTAGCGCCCGCTCCATGCCGATCAACTTCGTTGTGGCAGCTCAGAATTTTCGCACGGGCGGTTCGCCGGGCGAGGCACTGGGCGGCCCCTTGGGCAGCAGGCGTCGCACGCGCGCGAGCTCGAGGTCCGGCGCGAGCACGCGCTTGACCATGACGGGGACGCGCGTTCCCGAGCGCAACACGCGCCGGCGCGGCTGCTCGCGGGCCGACTCCGACGGCGCCGTCGGGTCGAGGCGCCGCGACAGCCGACCGACGACCTCGACGACGTCGCCGGGCGCGATCGTGAGCTCGGCGCCGCGCACCTCGCGATCGTCGAGGCGCAGCCGCGTGAGGAACGGGTGGCCGATCTCGAGGAGCGTCGTGCTTTGGAACTGGACGCGCTCGGCGGGGGGGAACGGATCGAGGAGCATGCCGCCCTTGACCTCGACCCAGATGGGCTCGTCGGTACCGTCGTCGAGCAGGAAATCGAACGCCACCTCGTGGAAGAAGTCGGTCGCGAAGAAGGCGCTCTTGCGAAAGCGCACGAGCGACCAGACGACCTGCCGCCCGTCGAGCGCCGAGGAGGCCGTGCGGCGTGCCAGGACAACCCCGCGCACGGCAACGGCGCGGCGATCGGGGAGCGCCCGGAGCTCCGAGATGCGCGTGCGGCGCCGGCTCGCGACGAGGCGGTGCAAGCGATTGGCGAGCCTCACACCGATCGCGCCCGACGCGGCTCCGAGCGCGGCGCCGGCCGCCACGGCCGCCGCGGCGACGCCGAGCTCGTTGCCCGCGAGGGCGAGCACGCCCCAAGCGGCCAGCGTGGCCGCCGCCGTAGAGGTCGCGGCCGTCGCGAGACGGACGCCGCGCGGGAAAGAGACCCAGCGCGCGATGGGGCCGCCCGTGCGGACGAGGGGCGCGGCCTCGGCGGCACCGTCGCCGGTCGCGGGAGGAGCGCGCCGGGCGAAGAGCTCGAGCGCGCGTGACAGCGCGGCGTCGAGCCGCTTGCCGAGCTCGCGGAGGCCGCCGCGCCGCGCGGGCGCGGCGAGCGCGTGCGGCGCGCTGGCGCCGTCCCATTCGGAGATCTCTTCACCCGGATCGGCAGGCGGGCTCGGCTCGCGCATGGCCTCCTTCGTGTCATCGCTATTTTCACACGCGCGGGCGCGGCATGCACCCGCGTCGCAGAATACCCACCAGCCAGGAGACGGCCGCGAGGCCTTTTGCGGTATGCTGTAACGGTTCCATGCCTAGCAGCGACGGTCTGCGTCTACCGATCGACGTCCTGCGGAACGCGGCGCGCGGGGGACAGGAGCGGTTCCTCGTCGGCCTCGCCGATGCCTCCGAACGCCAGCGCATCGCGAGCGCCCTCGCGGGCGAGGGGTTCGTTCAAGAAGTCGAGTCGATCTCCGAAGCGCTCGCGCGGCTGGCCGACGAGTCCTTCGACGTCGCGGTGCTCGACGTGCCCGAGCAACGCACGGGCCGCGATCCTCTCGCGGCGTCGCGCGAGCTCCGGCCTTTCACGGACGTCGTGCTCATCGCCGAGAGCGATCCTGCGATCTGCGGCAACGCCTTCGGACGCGAGGTCGCGGCCGTCCTGCCGCGCCCGCTGCCCGAGGTCGAGGCGCTGCTACGCGCCTACGTCAAGCGCCTCGTGGGATTCCGGCGGTCGCGCACGCGCGGCCAGCTCGTGCTCAACGCCTTCGCGGGCATCCGCGCCGAGCTCGCGGCCATCGACGGGGGCCTCGCGGCGGCGCTCGAGAAGCTCCTCGTGGCCTCGCGGGAGGCGCCCTCGATCGTCGTGATCGGTGACCAAGAGCTTGGACGCGCTGCGGGCGCGCAGTCGCATTCGCGGGCGCAATCCCCATCGCCATCGGACGCGGCGACGCCGGACGCCGTCGTCGTGGAGTTCGGGGAGCACGACGGCCTCGACGCGCGGCTCGCGGAGGCGCGCGCCCGAGCTGCCGGCGCCGCGATCATCGTCGTCGATGACGCGCCGACCGCGGAACGCCTCCGCGCCGCGCTCTACGGTGGCGCGCGCGCCTACCTGCCTCGCGGGGCCATGCCGGGCGCGCCCGGAGCCGGGGCGACGCCCGGGCCGACACCGACGTTGGGGCGCGTCGCGGCCTCGGCCGCGCAGCGGCGGCACGGCGAGGCCCTGGGCGTGCGCATCGTGGAGGTCCTTGCGCGCCACGGCATCCTCTCGGGGCATGAGCGCACGCGCACGCCCGCGCCCCACCGCGACATCGACGTGAGCCTCATCGCCGCCGAGGCCGCGCCGCGCGCACACACTCCCGTCGTGCCCACGGGCCACGAGGTGCTCGTCGTCGACGACGAGGCTGTCGTCCTCACCGTGCTGCGGGAGGCGCTGCGTCGGGGCGGCTACCGCGTGACGACGGCGGCGTCGGCCGAGGAGGCCATCGACCTCATGCACAAGCGGCGCTTCGACCTCGTCCTCACCGACAAGAACCTGCCGGGCGCGTCGGGACTAGACGTGCTGCGCGCGGCGCGCACGCTCACACCCGCGCCAGCGATCGTGCTCATCACGGGGTACACGTCGTACGATTCGGCCGTCGAGGCGCTCGACATCGGCGCGCACGACTACATCGAGAAGCCCATCCGAGACGTCGAGGATCTCCGCTTTCGGATACGGCGCGCGCTCTCGCGGCGCGACGAGCAGCTCGCGCGACCGAAGCCCAAGCCAATTGCTACGAAGGCCGGCGGCGACGATCGCGCCGGACGCGTGCTCGTCGTCGAGGTCGAGGGCGCGCGACGGCAGCTCATCGCCGATTACCTCGGCAAGCGGCACCACGTCACGGCCGCCAAGGATGGCGATGAGGCGCTCGCGCTGCTCAAGCGCGAGTCGTTCGACCTCGTCCTCGCCGACCGGCACCTGCCCGGCACTTCCGGGCTGCGGGTCATCGAGCACGCGCAGCGACTGCTCCCGCACTGCGCGTCCGTGCTCTACACGGCCTATCCTTCTTACGACTCGGTCAAGGAGGCCTTCGCGACGGGCGTCGACGCGTACCTCGTGCGCCCCAGCGAGGATCTGAAGAAGCTCGCCGAGAAGGTCTCAGAAGCGCTCGGCGGCCGCGGCGGAATCCTGTTAGGCTGAGCGAGCCTCCAATGCGTATCGCCTTTTCGCACAACCTGCGCCTCACCGACAGCGAGGAAGAGGCAGAGTTCGACAGCGCCGAGACCGTGCAGGCCATCGCGCTCGGCCTGCGCGCGGGCGGCCACGAGGTGGAGACCATCGAGGTTACGGGGCCCGCGTCCCACCTCGCGGCGCGCCTCGAGAGCTTCGGTCCCGATCTGATCTTCAACAACGCCGAGGGCCGCCGCGGCCGCACGCGCGAGGCGTTCTACCCCGCGCTGTTCGAGGAGCTGGGCTTCCCGTACACGGGCTCGGACGCGTACGTGCTCACCGTGACGCTCGACAAGTGGCTCACGAAGCTCGTGCTCGCGCAGCGGGGGATCGACACGCCGCGGGGACGCCTCATCACGCCGGACGAATTTCGACGCCTGAAGGATCCGGGCACGCTCGGGCTCGCACTGCCGGTGATCGTCAAGCCGAACTACGAAGGCTCGTCGAAGGGCATCGGCGACGAGGCCGTCGTGCGCGACCCGAAGACGCTCGCCGAGGCGCTGCCGCGCGCGCTGCGCGCTTACCCGAACGGCGTGCTCGTCGAGGAGTTCATCGCCGGCACGGACGTCACGGTGCCTTTTCTCGAGGGCCGCGGCGACGAGGGCGTGCTCCTGCCCGTCGACTACCTCGTCGACCCTTCGGCCAAGAGCCGCTTCAACCTCTACGACTACCGCTTGAAGTCGGCCGAGGCGAACAAGGTCTCCGTGCGCTGCCCGCCCGACCTGCCGCGCGACGTGACCTCGCGCCTGCAGGCGATCTCGAAGATGGCGACGCGCACCCTCGGGATCCGCGACGTCGGGCGCGTCGACTTCCGGCTGGGCGAGGACGGGCGCATCTACCTCCTCGAGGTCAACGCCCTGCCCTCGCTCGAGCACGGCGCGAGCCTGTTCGCGGCCGCGGGGCGCGAGGCGCTCAGCTACAACGAGACGCTGCTGTCGATCGTCGAGAGCGCGGCGCGGCGGCAGGGGCTCGTCGTCAAGCCGGGCGCGCGCCGCCGCCGGCCCGCGGAGCCGCTGCGCATCGGGTTCACGTTCAACGTCAAGCGCGTCGACTCGAAGGGCGGGAACGACGCCGAGGCCGAGTACGACGCGCCCGAGACGATCGAGGCCATCCGCGACGCGCTCGAGAGCTACGGCCACCAGGTGCTGCCCTTCGAGGCGACGGCCGAGCTGCCGCGCCAGCTCATGCAGCAGCCCGTCGACCTCGTCTTCAACATCGCCGAGGGCGTCGCGGGCCGCAACCGCGAGGCGGCCGTGCCCGCGCTGTGCGAGCTCATGGGCATCCCCTACACGGGCTCGGACGCCGCGACGCTGTCGATCGCGCTCGACAAGGCGCTGTCGAAGCGCGTCCTCATGCAGCACGGCATCCTCACGGCGGAGTTCCAGGTCATGGAGACCGGCCGCGAACGCCTGTCGCCCAAGCTGAAGTTCCCGCTCATCGTCAAGCCGAACCAAGAGGGCTCGTCGAAGGGCGTGTCGGCTTCGGCCTCGGTCGTCGACGACGAGGAGGCCCTGCGCGCCGTCGTGCGCGAGCTCATCGAGCGTTACCGCCAGCCGGCGCTCATCGAGGTCTACATCCCGGGCCGCGAGTTCACGGTCGGCCTCCTCGGCGACAGGCGCCCGCGTGTGCTGCCGCCCATGGAGATCCTATTCAAGGACAAGGGCAACGAGCGGCCCGTCTACGACTTCCAGATCAAGCAGGAGTGGGAGAAGCACGTCCGCTACGAGTGCCCCGCGCACTTGACGGCCGCCGAGCTCAAGGCCATCGAGCGCGTGTGCCGCGAGACCTTCGCGGCGCTCGACTGCCGCGACGTCGCGCGTGTCGACCTGCGCCTCACGCCGAAGGGCGAGTTCTACGTCATCGAGGTGAACCCGCTCCCCGGGCTCACGCCCGGGTACTCCGACCTCTGTCTCATCGCGACGGCCGCCGGGATCGAGTACCGCACGCTCATCGGCGACATCCTCGAGGGCGGCCTCAAGCGCCTGCGCGACAAGCGGCGCGAGGCCCGCGAGGCCGAAGCGCGAGCCGAGGGCCGCGCGGCTGACCGCGCCGAGGGGCGCCCCGGTGACCGCGCCGAGGCCCGTCCAGGCGACAGGCCCTCCGTCGACCCGCGCCAGACGGAGCTGCCGCGCCTCGGCGCTGTCGTCCCGGCCGCGGGCGACGCCGAATGAGAGCGCGGCTGCGCGATCTCGGGTTTTCGATCGGTCGCTTCCCGATCGGGCCCTGGAACGCCATCACCGACGTCGGCGGCGTGCGCGTCGGCCACACGACGTTGATCGAGGGCGAGGGTCCCCTCGACGTCGGCCATGGACCCGTGCGCACGGGCGTCACGGCGGTCCTGCCCAACGCTGACATCTTCGGTCAGCGCACCGTCGCGGGCAGCTTCGTGCTCAACGGCGCGGGCGAGGTTTCGGGCCTCACGCAAGTGCAGGAGTGGGGGCTGCTCGAGACGCCGATCCTCCTCACCAACACGATGTCGGTCGGAAAGGTCTCGGACGCCGTCGTCAAGTGGATGACGAAGAGGTGGCCGAAGATCGGCAACGAGGAGGACGTCGTCATCCCGCTCGTCGGCGAGTGCGACGACTCGTGGCTCAACGACGCCGTCGGCCGGCACGTCCGCTCGGAGCACATCTACAAGGCCATCGAGCAGGCCGCGAGCGGCCCCGTGCCCGAGGGCTCGGTGGGTGCGGGCACGGGCCTCATCACGTGCGACTTCAAGGCCGGCATCGGGACGTCCTCCCGGCGCGTCGCGATAGAAGGGACCGTCTATACCGTTGGCCTCCTCGTGCAGTCGAACTTCGGCGTCATGCGCTCGCTGCGCGTCGATGGCGCGCCTATCGGCGAGGTGCTCCAGCCCGACTATCTCAAATTGGCGGAGCCGCGCCGTGAGCGCAACGCCGGCTCGATCATCACGATCGTCGCCACCGACGCGCCCCTGCTCTCGCCGCAGCTCGTGCGCGTCTGCAAGCGCGCCGCGCTCGGCATCGGGCGCATCGGCTCGTTCGCGGCGCACGGCTCGGGCGAGATCGTCGTGGCGTTCTCGACGGCCAACATCGTGCCGCGCGCCGCGACGCGCATGACGGCGACGCTCGACGTGCTGCTCGACGAGGCCTGCGACCCGCTCTACGAGGCCGCCGTCGAGTGCACCGAGGAGGCGATCGTCAACGCGCTGTGCATGGCCGACGAGATGCGCGGCCCCACGGGGCACGTCGCGCCCGCGCTGCCGCTCGAGCGCCTCACGGACATCCTGCGGCGCTATCGCCAGGCGTTCACGGCGACCTCGACGAAGGCGTAGACATGCGGGTGTGCTTCGTCGTCGCGTCGGCCCGGGAGCAACAGCCGACCTTCGCGACGATCCACCTGGCGCTCGCCGCGCACCGGCGCGGCCACGACGTGCGCTTCGTGTCCGTCGACGATCTATCGTTCCTCGACGACAACAACGTGCTCGGCATGACCGCGCGCGTGCGCGCGGGCGCCTACGCGCGGACCGCCGACTACGCGCACGCCCTCGCCTCCGACGAGGCCGTCGTCGAGGAGGACACGCTGGGCACGTTCGACGTCGTGTTCCTGCGCTACAACCCCGTGCGCGAGGGCGTGGCCCACCCGAGCGCGCCGCTCATCGACTTCGGCTGGCGGCTCAAGCTCGGCGGCACGCTCGTCGTCAACGACCCGGAGGGGTTGCGCCGCGCCGGCAGCCGCATGTACCTCGCCGACTTCCCGCCCGACGTCCGCACGCGCACGCTCGTCTCTCGCTCGAAGCGCCGCCTGCGCGACTTCGTGCGCGCGCTCGACGCGCCCGCCGTGCTCAAGCCGCTCACGCCTCGCGGCGACGAGCACGTCTTCTACGTGCGGCGCCGCCAGATCTCGAACCTCAACCAGATCATCGCGACGGTCACCAAGGACGGCTACGCCGTCGCGCAGGAGTACCTGCCCGAGCGCGAGCAAGGCGAGAAGCGTCTGCTGCTGCTCAACGCCGAGCCCATCCGCGCGGGCGAGTGCGTCGCGATCTACCGCCGCCGTCCCGCGCTCGGGCCGGGCGGCGTGCGCGACGGCGTGCCGGCGCGCGGCAAGTGCGACTTCGGCCCCGTCGAGGCGCGCATCTGCGACATCTTGCGACCCAAGCTCCTCGCCGACGGCCTGCACTTCGTGAGCGTCGACATCGTGGGCGACAAACTCCTCGAGCTCAACGTCTTCACGCCGGGCGGCATCCACTCGATCCAGGAGCTCTACGGCCTGGACGTCGCCGACATCGTCATCCGCGACCTCGAGCGCCGCGTGCGACTCCGCGCGGCGTACCGCACGACCTTCGATCCCGAGGCCGCGGACGTAGTTTAGCGCGCTCGGGCCCGACTGCGATAAGATCAGGGCTGGTGGCTGAGCAGGATTCATCGACGCGGAACCTGGCGGTGCCGCAGAAGGTGCGCACGGAGGAGCTCTCCGTTCCGACGCCCGTGATCCCGCCGGGCCCCATCGTGACGCTCTCGCCCGAGGAGATCGCGCGCTTCTTCGTGCGCGCGCGCCGCGACCAGGACACCGAGCACTGGGACGTCCGCCTCGACGCGGCTCTGCGCGAGATCCTCGAGCGCGCCAACGACTTCGTGCCGTCCGAGTCGGGCGGCATCCTACTCGACGACCCGCGCGCCAAGCTCGCGGGCTCGCCCGCGCCGCGCCTGACGTTCATCGCGTCGTTCGGACCCGGCTCGCAGCAATCGATCGGCCGCCGCATCCCCAGCGACAAGGGCTTCGCGGGCCGCGTCTACGGGGCCGGGCGGCCCGCGCAGACCGATCACCTCGATCCCGAGGATCCCATCCTCGAGACGGCGCCCGAGGGCACGCCGCTGCGCTCCGTCGTTGGCGTGCCCATCGTCGTCGGCGAGTCGATCTGCGGCATGCTCGTGCTCGCGAACCGCCGCATGGGCGGGCCCTATTCGCCGCGCGACAAGGAGCTGCTGCGCATCTTCGCCGCCTACATGTCGTCGTCGATCCAGAACGCGCTCGACGCCATCCGCGCGCGCGCCCTCGCGCGCGTCGACGACCTCACGGGCCTCGCCAACAGCCGCTACTTCCACACGCGCCTCGAGGAGGAGATCGCGCGCGCCGACCGCGAGGGCACGGATCTCGCGATGGCCTTCCTCGACCTCGACCGCTTCAAGGAGGTCAACGATCGCTTCGGCCACCTCGCGGGGAGCTGGACCCTCCAGAAGGTCGCGCAGGTGCTCGCGGGCAAGGCGCCCGCCGCGGCGCTCCTCGCGCGCTACGGCGGCGACGAGTTCGTCGTCATCCTCCCGGGCGCGAACCTCGAGCGGGCCCGGGAGACCGCCGAGG
>DATKFB010000663.1:0-2972 GCA_035544435.1 Polyangia bacterium | reverse complement strand
GTTGGCCGCCTGCCGTCCGCCCCAATGAAAGGGCGCGAAGAGGGTGTCGGCCCGGATGTCGGGCGAGAGCGCCACCGCGAAGGCGACGCTGCCTCGTCGGCTCTCCACGGTGAGGCGCCCGCCGTCCTCGGCGCCGAGCTGGGCCGCGAGGCGGGGGTGAATCTGCACGCGCGGCTCGGGCTGCGCGTCGACGAGCTCGGGAACGCGTCTCGTCTGAGCGCCCGAGTTGTAGTGCTCTCGATAACGTCCCGTCGTGAAGTAGAGCGGAAAATCGGCGTCGGGGACCTCGGCCGAAGGCCGGTCGCGCACCGCGTGGAAGCGCGCGCGCCCGTCGGCGTGGGCGAACCGTTCGGCGAAGAGGCGCGGCGTCCCCTCGTGCTCGGCCGACGGGCAGGGCCAGAAGACGCCCTGCTTGCGTCGGATCTTTTCGTACGTGATGCCGCTGTAGTCGGCGCGTCCGCCCGACGTGGCCGCCGCGAGCTCGGCGAAGACGGGCTCGGCGGTGCGATGCGGAAAATGCGCGCCCGCGCCCAGGCGCTGCGCGAGCTCGGCCAGGATCTCGAGGTCGGTCTTGACGCCGTCCGGCGGTGGGCGAACCGGCCGTCGCAGGATGACGCGGCCCTCGAGGTTCGTCAGCGTGCCAGCCTCCTCGCCCCACTGCGCAACGGGGAGGACGGCGTGAGCGAACGCCGAGGTCTCGTTCTCGAAGGCGTCGCTCACGACGAGGAGCTCGAGCGCCGCGAGCTTGCTCACGACGTTGAGCGCGTTCGGCGAGGCGACGGCGACGTTCGAGCCGAAGACGAGCAGCGCGCGGATGCCGCCCTCGGGGCCGAGCGCGTCGAGGAGCTCGTAAGCGCTCTTGCCCCTGCGAGGCAACGACGCGGGATCGACTCCCCAGGCGCGCGCGATGTGGGCGCGATCGTCCTCGTCCTCGATGAGCCGGTAGCCGGGGAGTTGGTCCGCCTTCTGGCCGTGTTCGCGTCCGCCCTGGCCGTTGCCTTGACCCGTGACGCAGCCGTAGCCGCTCGCCGGCTTGCCGACCTTGCCGAGCGCGAGCATCAAGTTGATGAGCGCGACGACCGTGTCCGAGCCCTTGGACTGCTGCTCGGGGCCGCGGCCCGAGAGGATCATGGCGCTCTCGGCGCGGGCGAGCAGGCGTACGACCTGGCGTTGCTCTTCGAGCGAGATGCCCGTCGCGCGCTCGACCTCGGTCGGCTCGGTCGAGAGCAGGTGGCGCCGCAGCTCGGGGAAGCCCGTCGTGCGCGCCCGGACGTAAGCCTCGTCGACGAGCCCTTCTTCGATGGCGAGGGCGAGCAGGCCGTTGGCGAGCGCGAGGTCTGTGCCCGGCGCGATCTGCAGGTGGAGCTGCGCGGCGCGCGCCGTCTCCGTGCGCCGCGGGTCGACGGTCACGAGGGTGCCGCCCGCGTCGCGCTGCCGGCTCACCCACTGCATCATGGGGGGCATCGTGTCGGCGCAGTTCATGCCCCACAGCACGAGCACCTTCGTTCGGGCGACGTCCTCGAGCGGGAACGGCATGCCGCGATCGATGCCGAAGACCCTGTTCTGGCCGGCGGCGGCCGACGACATGCAGTAGCGGCCGTTGTAGTCGATGTGACGCGTGCCGAGCGCGAGCCGCGCGAATTTTCCCAGGAGGTAGGCCTTCTCGTTGGTGAGGGCTCCGCTGCCGAAGGCGCCGACCGCGTCCGCGCCGTGGCGGGCCCGGATCTCGACGAGCCGGCCTGCGACAAAGTCCAGCGCGCTCGCCCACGAGGCCGGCACGAGCCGGCCCGTCGCGCCGCGCAGGAGCGGCGTCTTGAGCCGCGCGGGGTGATCGAGGAGCGCCGCCGACGTGAAGCCCTTGATGCACATCTGGCCGAGGTTGACGGGGAAGTCGGGATCGGCGCGGACCTCGAGGACGTCGGCTGCGCCGGCTGCGGGCGACGCCGTCACGGCCATGCCGCACTGGAAGGCGCAGTACGGGCAATGGGTCTTCGTCGTCGTGGGGCCGCCTTCGCTCGCGACGAGCCGCACGCGCCGGCCGTCGGACGGCGCGTCCCCGCTCACGTCGTCTCCGTCGGCCGGGCCCGCACCTCGACGCGGCCCTCCCGCACGCGCACGGCCCACACGGGGACGGCGACGCTAGGGTCGTCGAGGCACTGGCCCGTGCGGAGGTCGAAGCTCTGCTTGTACATCGGAGAGGCGATCTTGGGGACGCCGCCCCGGTCGCCGACGATGCCGCGCGAGAGCACGAAGGCCTCGCTGAACGGGTCGAAGTTTCCGAGCGCGTAGACCTGCTCGCCGCGGCCGACGCGCACGAGGGCCACCTGCTGACCGTCGATGAGCGCGCAGACGCCCGTGTCGGGCACGATCTCGTCGAGCGCGCAGGCCGCCACCCAGACGCCCGGCTCGCGGGCGTCGCCGGGGTCTTCGTTTTCCGGGTCGGCGCGCCTTCGCGTCCCGATGGCCGCCGCGAGCGTCACGCGGGCACCGGCGCGCCGTGAGGGAGAGGCACGATCGTCGTCATCACGACCTTCTTCTTCGACGTCGACATCGACGTGATCGTAGAGGTCACTCGGTTTCCACCCCGTCAAGACATGGTCTGGAGATTGAAACGAGCGACGGGGCGCGTCGCTCAGCGCTCGCGGATGAGCGAGATCGTCGCGTTCGCGACGTCGCCCAGCATGTCGATCTTGCGCGTGATACTCGCGAACCAGCTCGAGGGATCGATGCCGAAGCCGTGCTCATCTTCGCCATAGACGACGCTTTCCATGCGCTTGACGTCGGCGGCTTCGGGCGACGCGAGCGTGCGGCGCAACAGCTGCTCGGCGGGGCGCGGCGCCACCGTCGAGAAGATGTGCAGGTAACTCGACTGGGCCGCGATGAGCGCGGCGACGGCGAGGCGTTGCGACGAGGTGAAGCGATCCTCGACGAAGGCGCTCGAGAGCTGGGCCCGCTCGATGCCGGTCTTCTCC
>DATKFB010000662.1:0-11193 GCA_035544435.1 Polyangia bacterium | reverse complement strand
AGGATCCGGAGCTGCGGGAGATGGCGCACCAGGAGGAGAGCGAGCTCTCCGCCGAGCAGGAGAAGCTCGAACAGCAGATGAAGCTGCTCCTCATGCCCAAGGATCCCAACGACGAGAAGAACATCCTCCTCGAGATCCGCGCCGGCACGGGCGGCGAGGAGGCGGCTCTGTTCGCCGCCGATCTCTTCCGCATGTATACGCGCTTCGCCGAGCGCCGCCGCTGGCAGGTCGAGATGCTGTCGAGCTCGAGCGCCTCGGCGGGCGGCCTGCGCGAGGTCATCCTGGGCGTCAACGGCAAGGACGCCTACTCCTTCCTCAAGTACGAGTCGGGCGTGCACCGCGTGCAGCGCGTGCCCGCCACGGAGGCGCAAGGCCGCATCCACACCTCGACGGCCACGGTGGCCGTCATGCCCGAGGTCGAGGACGTCGAGATCCACATCGACCCCAAGGATCTCAAGATCGACGTCATGCGCTCGGGCGGCCCCGGCGGCCAGTCGGTGAACACGACGGACTCGGCCGTGCGCATCCACCACATCCCGTCGGGCCTCATCGTCCACTGCCAGCAGGAGAAGTCGCAGCACAAGAACCGCGCCACGGCCATGAAGCTCCTGCGCGCGCGGCTCTTCGACATCGAGGAGGAGAAGCGCCAGACGGCCGAGCGCGACGCGCGCCGCAGCCAGGTCGGCTCGGGCGACCGCTCCGAGAAGATCCGCACCTACAACTTCCCGCAGGACCGCGTCACCGATCACCGCATCGGGCTCACGAAGCACAACCTGCCCGGCATCATGGACGGCGACATCGAGGACATCATCAGCAGCCTGCGCGCCCACTTCCAGGCTGAGGCGCTCAAGAACAGCGCGCAACCCGACGACGCCCCGAAGCCGTGACCGCCGTGCGCATCGTCATCCTCGACAGCTTCGCGGCCGACCAGGGCGACCCGACGTACACGTGGGAGGGCCTGCGCGCGCTCGGCGAGCTGACGGTCCACGCGCGCTCACACGAGGACCAGCTCATCGAGCGGGCGCGCGGCGCCACGGCGCTCCTCACGAACAAGGTCGAGCTGCGCGGCGAGCTCTTCGAGATGCTGCCCGAGATCCGCTACGTGGGCGTCCTCGCGACGGGGACCAACATCGTCGACGTCGAGGGCGCGCGCGCGCACGGCGTCGCCGTCACGAACGTGCCCGGCTACGCGACCGACGCCGTCGCGCAGCTCGTTTTCGCGCTCCTCCTGCGCATCACGCACGACGTCGCCGCGCACAGCGCGGCCGTCAAGGCCGGGCGCTGGGCCTCGTCGCCGGACTTCTGTTTCTTCGTGCAGCCCCTCATCGAGCTCGCGGGCAAGACCATGGCGGTCGTGGGCACGGGCAGCATCGGCGGCGCGGTGGCGCGCATCGCCGAGGCTTTCGGCATGCACGTCCTGCTCGCCGCCGTGCCAGGCGCGCCCGCGCGACCTGGCGTCGCGCGCGTGCGCCTGCCCGACGCCCTCGCCGAGGCCGACGTCGTCTCCCTCCACTGCCCGCTCACGCCGCTCACGCGCGGCATGGTCGACGCGACCTTCCTGCGCGCCATGAAGCCCAAGGCCATCCTCATCAACACGGGGCGCGGCCCGCTCATCAACGAAGGCGACCTGCGCGCCGCGCTCGGCGCGGGCCGGCTGGGCGGCGTCGGCCTCGACGTCCTCGGCACCGAGCCGCCGCCCGCCGATCACCCCCTGCTCGACCCGCGCGCGCCGTGGGCCTCGCGGGTCGTCGTGACCCCGCACATCGGTTGGGGAACCATCGAGGCCCGCCGCCGCCTCGAGCAAGCCGTGACGCGCAACCTCCAGGCCTTCATCGCCGGCGAGCGCCTCAACCGGGTCGATTAGGCCCGCTCACTCGCCCGAGAGCGTCACGACCACGGTGCGGCCGACGCCGTGATCGCGGTGCTCGCCGAGGTAAACGCCCTGCCAGGTGCCGAGGGCGAGCCGGCCGTCGCGGATGGGGACGCTCACCGACGCGCCCAGCAGCGACGCCTTGAGATGGGCGGGCATGTCGTCCGGGCCCTCGGTCGTGTGGACGAAGTACGGCGCGTCCTCGGGGACCGCGCGGTCGAACCAGCGCGCCATGTCGGCGCGCACGTCCGGATCGGCGTTCTCGTTGATCGTGAGCGAGGCCGACGTGTGCTTGACGTAGATGTGAGCCACGCCGACGCGGAAGCGCGCGAGCTCCGGTAGCGCCGCGACGATCTCCCCGGTGACGAGGTGGAAGCCGCGCGCCCGCGGCTTCAGTCGAATTTCGACTTGGTGCCAGGGCATGTCGTGCCTATCTGTTTAGCACGCGCCCGACGTGACGGACCTCACGGACTCACGCTTTGAAGTTGCGATTTTTCCTCTGGGCTCTTAAATGACACTCGCTGTCGGTGCGTCGAAGGCACATTGCCCGGTCGGCAAACAAGGAGACTTCATGATCCGCGACTCGCGACTCACTCTCCGCATCGGCGTCGGCATCGCGGCGCTGCTCGTCCTCGGAACGGCGTCGGTCGCTCACGCGCAATACCAGTCGCCCCCGCCGGGCTACTACGCGCCTCCACCCGGGTACGGCTACCCGCCCCCTCCCCCGCCGCCACGTGTCTATCGCAGCGGACTCACGGTCGGTGTGGGCCTCGGCTTCGGGGGCACGTCGGCCAACAACTGCGGCGACTCGTGCGGCGCGGGCTTCGCGTACGAGCTTCACATCGGCGGGATGCTGAACCCGCAGCTCGCGCTGCTCTTTCAGATCTCGGGCGTCATGCACTCGATCCCCAACAGCAGCGTCGACACGTACAACACGATGTACCTGGCGGCCGTGCAGTTCTTCCCCACGAACGCGCTGTGGCTCAAAGGCGGCATCGGGCTCGCACACTACACGGAGACCGACGTCTTCACTGGCGATCAGGGCGACGACACGGGCAAAGCCATCATGGTCGCGGCGGGCTACGAGGTGTATCAGACCGGCCCCTTCGCGATCGATCTTCAGCTGCACCTCGGCGAGTCGTTCTACAGCGTCGCCAAGGATCACGGCACGCTGGCGTTCCTCGTCGGATTCAATTGGTACTGACGCGCCCGGATCGAAGACACGCGCCTCGCTCTGCTGCTAGGCTGGCGGCATGATCTACACGCAGCTCGGACGCACGGGGCTCAAGGTGAGCCGCCTCTGTCTCGGGACGATGAACTTCGGCCCCGAGACGGGCGAGGCGGAGTCGCACGCCATCATGGACGGCGCGCTCGAGCTCGGGCTCAACTTCTTCGACACGGCCAACGTCTATGGCTGGAAGCTCGGCGAGGGCGTCACCGAGAAGATCATCGGACGGTGGCTCGCCCAGGGCGGCGGGCGACGCGACAAGATCGTGCTCGCGACGAAGGTCTACGGCGAGATGGGCAAGTGGCCCAACGAGGGCCGCCTCTCGGCGCTGCACATTCGGCGCGCCTGCGACGAGAGCCTGCGCCGGCTGCAGACCGACCACATCGACCTCTACCAGATGCACCACGTCGATCGCGACACGCCCTTCGACGAGATCTGGCAGGCCATGGAGGTCCTCGTCGAGCAGGGCAAGATCCTCTACGTTGGCTCGTCGAACTTCGCGGCGTGGCACATCGCGCGCGCGTGCGAGCTCGCGACGCGCCGCCACTTCCTCGGCCTCGTCTCGGAGCAGAGCAAGTACAGCCTCGTCGAGCGCACCGTCGAGCTCGAGGTGATCCCGGCCTGCCACGCCTACGGGCTCGGCCTCATTCCATGGAGCCCGCTCGCGGGCGGCGCGCTGGCCCGCGCCGGCCGCAAGGACGCGAGCGGCGGACGGCGCGCCGGGAAGTGGGCCCAGGACGCCGAGGCGCGCCACGGCACCCAGCTCCAGACGTTCGGCAAGCTCTGCGTTGAGCTCGGCGAGGAGCCCGCCGACGTCGCGCTGGCCTGGCTGCTGGGCAACCCCGTCGTGACGGCGCCCATCATCGGCCCGCGCACGCGCGCGCAGCTCGACGGCGCGCTGCGCGCGCTCGAGCTCCGTCTCGACGCCGGCGTGCTCGCGAAGCTCGACGCGATCTTCCCCGGCCCCGGCAAGCCCGCGCCCGAAGCCTACGCCTGGTAGAGTGCGGCCCATGGCCTCCCAAGCTCCGGCGGCGACGAGCGCGCCCTGGCTCGTGGGCGTCGTGAGTCGGCCAGCCTCCGTCGAGGCCTTCGCGCGCACCGCGCCCGAGGTGCGCGTCATCGATCTGTTGGAGGTGCGCGTCGATCTCTTCGATGCGCCCGACGTCGCGTCGTGGGCCGCGGCGGGCGCGCGCGTCGAGGCGACGGGCACGCCCGTGCTCGTGACGCTCCGCCTCGCCGCCGAGGGCGGCCGCTGGGCGCGTCCCGACGGCGACCGCCTCGCGCTCTACCGGGAGGCCGTGGCCTTCGCGTCCTGGGTCGACGTCGAGGCAGCGAGCCCCCTCGCGCGCGACGTGACGATGCTCGCGCGCGCGCGCGGCGCGACGAGCATCGTCTCGCACCACGACTTCGCGGGCACGCCGCCGCTCGTCGAGCTCGAGCGCCTCATCGCGGCTTGCCGCGCCGCGGGCGCCGATCTGCCCAAGCTCGCGACGCAAGTGAACGGCGACGCCGATCGCGACGCGCTCCTCGCACTCGCGGCCGCCCACGCGGGACGCGCGTGCGTCATCGGCATGGGCGCGTCCAGCGGCGATCTACGCACGCTGCTGCCCGCGCGCGGGTCGCGGCTCGCCTACGGCTACCTCGACGCGGCCACGGCGCCGGGCCAGCCTTCGGCCGTCGAGATGGACGCGCGCCTCCGCGCCTCCGTGCCCGCCTACGCCGCGCGGCGCGCCGGGCGTTGAGCGATCCGGCTGGGGACGCTCGCCGGACCTAAAGGTCGCCCCAGCCCATGCGGATGGCGAGCTGGCCCATGACGAGGCCCTTCTGGAGCCGATAGAAGTACTGGTAATCGACGCCGGCCGTGAGGAGGAAGGTCGTCCCGCCGATGCCCTCGCCGATGAGCTTGGTCCAGACCTGGCCGCCCGCGCGCACGTTCTCGAAGTCGTTCGGCCCCGCGACGCCCTTGTCCCAGGCCACCGGAAACACGAGGTTGAGCATGTCGGAGCCGAAGCCGACGTGCGACGGCGGCATGCCGGGGAACGTGTCGAAGCTGCGCACGCGGT
This sequence comes from Polyangia bacterium, assembly GCA_035544435.1. Classification (GTDB taxonomy): domain Bacteria; phylum Myxococcota_A; class Polyangia; order Fen-1088; family Fen-1088; genus DASZFV01. The sequence goes on along the minus strand of DATKFB010000662.1, from coordinate 6,032 downwards.
ACTGGAAGATGAACGTCGTGCGCACGCTCGAGAAGGCCTGCCCCGGCGACGAGTAGACGTTGCCTCCGAAGCCGTCCGTCTCGCCGTAGGTCGTGTTGGTGGTCTCGTACGTCTCCTGGAGCGTCCAGTCGATCCAGTGCGGGCCCTCGAAGCGCAGGCCGCCGTAGAAGTCGCGCGCGAGCACCTGGTGCGTGCCCCACAGCTCGCCATCCTCCATGACGCCGCCGAAGACGTAGAGGCCGCGCGTGGGCGTGCGGTAGGTCGAGAGGCGCCCGTACTCGAACGTCGGCAGCACGAGCGGCTGGTAGATCCCGTACTCGAAGCTCGCGGCGCGGATGACCTTGCGCCGGAGCTGCTCGAGCGGCGGCGCGTCCGGTGTGCCGACCGGGTTGTCAAGCATGGCCCACACACCGTTGACGACCAGCTTGTCGGCGCCGATGAAGCGCGAGAGGCTCGGCTTGAATTCGTACAGGTTCAGCGTCTCGCGCCGGTTCGGGACGAAGAAGGTGCCGTCGGGGTTCTGGATGCGGATGTTGTAGGGGTGGAACTCGACGATGCCATCGCGCCAGACGCGCTGAACCGTCCCCGCGAGGCGAAGATCGAAGAGCGGATAGAGCGGGAACACGCGCTCGTAGCCGAGCCCGATCTGCTGGACCTGGATGTCGGAGAAGGCCGGCAGCCCGGGGGAGCACGGCTCCTTCTGCGTCTGAACGACGCGGCACGAGTTCGTCGGGTTGTAGAAGTTATAGATTTGGCTGCCCCACTGGTACAGGTACGTGTGAAGGACGTCGAAGGTGCCGAGCGGGTTTTGGCGGATGCGCAGCTTGTTCTCGACCTGGAGCCGCAGCGGCGCGCGCGCGAGATCCCACTTCTGCCGCGCCCCGAGCTGGCCGAATTGAGTGCCGCCCTGGCGAATGTCGCTGTTGGCGAACTGCATCTCGCCCGTGAACTGGCGGTATTCGTTGTTGAAGAAGAAGTCGCGCGAGTCCTTCGCGACGCGAAGCTGCGAGCCGACCGACACGCCCGGGGCCCACAAGCCTCGCGAGCGCTGCGGATAGGCCTTGAACGGCAGGAGCGGCGCGCCGTCCATCTGGTAGAGGACCGTGAGGTCGTGGCGAACCCAGTCCTCGACGATCGCGTGGTACTCCTTCCAGCGGCCGGCCTTCTTGATGGCCTCGAGCTTCCGGAGCGCGGCGTAGTAGTGCACCTCGGCCGGCTCGGCGACTGGGCGCCGCACGCCGCGGTGGCCCGTCCAGTACTGCGCCGCCCACAGCTCGAGGCCCGGCTCGACGGGATCGGCCTCGAGTGACCGCGCGTAATAGTCCCAGGCGTCGGCGTCGCCCACGCGGGCCTTGAGCTTGGCGATCACGCACAGCTTGATGGCGAGGACGGTGCCGGGCTGGCCCACCTCGTCGAGCCAGTCGAGGCGCTGCGCGAGCTCGTGCCGCATCTCCGAGATCGTGCGGTTCTCCGTGGCGTACTGGTAGCGCCCGTAGCACTCGAAGGGGTTCAGCTCGGGCCCCGGGCTCGGCGGCGCGGGCGCGACGTCGTCGGCTGCTGCCCGCGCGACGGACGCGAGGGGCGGAGCGGCGAGGACCAGCGCCGCCGCGATCGAGGTCGCCGCCGCCGAGGACAATCGGGGCATCTTCACGGCGCCGGCGCTTCTTCGGTGTCCCAGACGATGTCGTCGAGATAGATGCGGACCGGAGGCGGGTCGACGAACATCGACGAGTGCTGGTCGACGTGGCAGTCGACGTTGGGGTCCGCGCATTTCACGACGTCGGTGGGATAGTGCATCGCCCAGGCGAAAGCCCCGATGAGGAAGGTGGCTTGGGCCGTGCCGGCCACGAACTCCGCCTCGCCGCCCGTGCAGTTGCGCCCTTTGTTGGGATCGTTCGGGTCCTGGCAACCGGCGCCCTTCTGGAAGTCCGAGAGCGGGATGTGGAACTGCTTCATCTCCGTCGTGACGCCGTCCTGGCTCCCCACGGTGAAGCCTCGACTCGTAAGGACGCCGTCGACGTAGTCCTTCTCGCCCTCGCTGACGTAGCGGCCCTTGGGATCGATCCCGCCCGCTTGTGCGACGAACGGCACGCTGTTCTGCTCGACGGTGTAAGGCGAAGGCCCTTCGACGGCCGCCCAGAAGCTGATCTGCTTGAACCGCGAGATGTCGATGGCGCGCCCCCGCGTGCTCCCCCACGAGTTGGCTGGAAAGACCCAGAAGACCCCGGCCCACGGATCGGCGTCGACGTCGTTGGGCCAGTAGGTGAACGCGTAGCAGTTGCCCCGCGCGAGACCGGCGCGCGCTTTACACCCCTCGTTGGCCGTGCCGACGAGCTTCCCGAAGTACTCGCCGTCGCCCATGTATCCGCTCGGCGCGAAGAAGTCGCTCACGGCGAAGGTCGCATTCAGAGGCCCCGAATTGAGGTCGGCGATCGACGGAAGACAGCCCGCCGCCAGAAGCGCCGCCGCCGCCAGTCGCGGGGGCCATGCGCGGCGAAGTGCGTATCGCATGCTTCGAAGGTCCTAACGCGATCGTCGGGAAAAGAAAACGCGGGCGGCGAGATCGCCGCCCAGGTCCGTCCGCCTACGGGTACGTCGTCTCGTTTGGGTTGTTCTGTGAAAAGGCGAGATCGGCCGCTGGGAGGGTCTTCGGATCGTCGACCGGATACATGGTCTCCTGGTCCCACTTGTAGAAGCGCACGTACTCGTAGGTCGAGTGGAACGGGTAGACGTTCTTCGAGGTGTCGCCGAAGGTGACGAGACCGTCGCCGGCGAAGACCCACAGGTTCATCATGATCTTCGCCGAGATCGTCGGGACTCCCGGGGCCGTGTTGTTGTTCGAGCGCAGCATTTGGCCGTCGACGTACCACGTGACCTTCGTCGGCAACCACTCGATGATGTACGTGTGCATGGTCTGGATCGAGAAGCTCGCTATCCCCGGGGGAGCCAAGCTGCCCGAATCACCGCCTGGGTAGCCCCCGGCGTTGTCGGCGTTGACGACGTTGTAGGCGACCTTGTTCTTGATGTTCGCCTCGAGCTCGTTGTCGAGCTCGCGCCACTGCTTCCACTTCGGCGTGCGGAAGGTGAACATGGTCGAGAGGAAGTTGCCGTCGGGTCCCGTTCCGCCGTTCTCGACAGGCGCCTGGAACTTCACCTCGTAGCGACCGTAGCGATAGTTGTTGTATTTGGTTCGGAACTCACCGCTCAGCACGGAGCGCGCAGAGGCGGTGCCCGTGGTCTTGTTCTGATCGGGCTCGGCGTAAGAAACGCTCGGAGGAACGGATTGCTTGATCGCCGTGATGATCATCTGGCCATTAGCGAAGGTAATCTGGCTCTTGTTGAAGCGCGCCTGGCCCTCGGGCGGGCCACCGTCGGACCAGGTCCAGATCGGATCCTTGTCGAGATCGACCGGCTGATCGAACTCCTCGGCGAGCGCGAGGTGAAAGCCGGGATATTTGGTGACCGACCCCGTGTCGGCGTTGCAGTGACCCTTGACGCCCGTCGGGCAGCCCCCGGCGCCTGCGCCGGCGGTGCCCGTGGCGCCCGCCGTGCCCGCCATGCCTGCCGCGCCCGTGGCGCCGGCCGCGCCTGCCGCGCCCGTGGCGCCGGCCGTGCCTGTCGCGCCCGCCGCGCCCGTCGAACCGGCGGCGCCAGTCGCGCCCGCCGTTCCCGTGGCGCCGGACGCGCCCGTCGCGCCGGCGGCTCCAGTCGCGCCGGCGGTCCCGGAGGTCGCGCCCGCCGTCCCCGAGGTGCTGCCGGCCGCGCCCGAGGTGCTTCCTGCGCTGCCCGTCGTGCCCGGGTCAGTCGGCGGAGTCGAACAGCCCGAGACCATCGCGACCATCGCCGTCGCGAGACCCATCATTGCCGCGTGCGTGCTCAGTCTCATCGTTCGTGGTGCCCTTTCTTCTCGCGTGATCTTCGACTCCACGTCGGGTCGGCCTTCGCGCGGAGGATACGATAAGGATACGGGCTGACGTTGCATCGGCGCTAGCCGTCATGCAATGGTCCGTTGAGCCGCTTCCCGCATTCTCCGCACCAATGATGTCTTCGCGCCTTCGCCCGATGACGCTTGCCGCCGTCATCCTCCTCGGAGTTTGGTTTTCGGCCTGTGGGCCCGCGCAGCTCGCGCCGCGGCCCATTCCCCCCGCCCCCGCGGCCCCGGCCCGCAAGGTCGGCAAGGGCTTCGTCGTGACCGAGCGCCCCGCCGGCGTCGTAGTGGGCGCAAACGACAAGCGCGAGCCGGTCAAGCCCAAGGTCACGGAGGACTTCAAAGGCCTGCCCACGTCGAACGACTGGTGGTCGTCCCTCATCTGGCAGTTCGACCCGCAGGAGCCCCACTCGTACGAGATGTTCCCGCACCCGTTCACGCTGCGGGCGCGCGGCGACGGATTGGCCGTCGGCTACTCGGACAAGGCCGTCATCAAGGGGCGGCAGTACATGTTCCCCTACGAGCGCGACCTCGTCGTCGGCCTGCGCGGTCTCGCCTCCCCCGACACGCGCGTCGCGAGCTATTCGGACTGGGCCGTGACGGCCGACTGGCGCGGCGACGGCGGCCGGCTGCGCGCGACCTTCGGTCATGGCATGCCCTTCATCTACTTCGAGCGCAAGGGCACGGCGCCCGTGACAATCACGACGAGCGAAGGCGCCGAGCCGTGGTCGGAGAGCGGCGGCGTCGTGGGCGTGACCGTCGGCGCTCACCAGTACGCCTTCTTCGCGCCGACGAGCGCGACGTGGACGCGCAAGGGCGATACCTGGACGTCGACGCTCGACGGCAAGGACTACTTCTCGGTGGCCGTGCTGCCCGACCGCAAGCCCGAGACGCTCAAGCTCTTCCGCGAGCACGCCTACGCCTTCGTGACCGACACGCGCGTCTCGTGGTCGTACGACGAGAAGAAGGCCGAGCTCACGACGCGCTTTGCCGTCCAGACGACCCTCAAGGACGGCGCCAGGGGCCTGTCGGCGGCGCCGCTGCTGGCGCTCTACCGGCATCAGTGGTTGCACACGGCGGACAAGCTCCTGCCCTACGAGTACGCGAGCCCGCGCGGCGCCATGAAGGTCCTCGCAGGCGCGGCATTCGAGACGAAGCTGTCCTTCGGCGGCGTGCTGCCCGTCGTGCCCGTCGTCGAGAGCGCCGACCGCGCGCGGCTCGAGACGTACGTGCGCCAGGTGGCGTGGGCGCCTGACCTGTTCCCGCCGGGCCTGTCGCCCAAGCCCGAGCGCGACACCTATTGGATCGGCAAGTCGCTCGGGCGCGTCGCGACGGTGATGCAGCTCGCCGACGCGATCGGCGACAAGGACGACCACGCCCTCCTGCTGCGCGCGCTCGAGAACGAGCTGCAAGACTGGTTCGACGGGCAGGCGCCCAAGCTCTTCTACTACGACAAGACCTGGGCCACGGTCATCGGCGTCCCCACGAGCTACGACTCGGACTCCGCGCTCAACGACCACCACTTTCACTACGGCTATTTCCTGCAGGCGGCGGCCGCCATCGCCCGCTACGACGTGGCCTGGGCCCAGCGCTGGGCGCCGTTCGTCGAGCTCATCGCGCGCGACGCCGCCAACCCGCGGCGCGACGACGGGCAGCTGCCGTTCCTGCGCTACATGGACCCCTACGCGGGCCACGGGTGGGCGAATGGGCCCGCGCAGTACCACGACGGCAACAACGAGGAGTCCTCCTCGGAGGACATGAACTTCTCGACGGGGCTCATCCTGTGGGGCGCCGCCACGGGCAACCAGGAGCTGCGCGACGAGGGCATCTTCCTCTACGCGAACACGCTCGAGGCCGTCGAGCAATACTGGTTCGACGCCGACCGCGCCGTATTCCCCCAGGGCTTCGACCAGCCCTGCCTGGGAATCCTGTGGGGCGCGGGCGGCAAGTACGACACCTGGTGGGACTCGAACCCCATCATGATCCACGGCATCAACTACCTGCCGTTCCAGGGCGGCTCGCTCTACCTCGGGCGCCGGCCCGCGCTCGTCAAGCGCGAGTACGACGCCATCATGGACCGCACGCGCGGCAAGGTCTTCACGTG
>DATKFB010000661.1:0-12687 GCA_035544435.1 Polyangia bacterium | reverse complement strand
CCAGCAGTTCGCGCGCACGCTGCGCAACCTCGACGCCGTCCTCGGAAAGGCCGAGGCCTATGCCAAGACGCGCAACTTCGACGTCAACAACTTCCTGACGGCGCGCCTCGCGCCTGACATGTTGCCCTTCGTGCGGCAGGTGCGCATTGCCTGCGACCACGCCAAGAGCGCCGCCCAGGCCCTGTCGGGCAAGGAGCTGCCCAAGCACGAGGACAACGAGGCGACCATGGAAGACCTGCACGGGCGGATCGCGAAGTGCCTGGCCGTCCTCGAAAGTCTCTCGGCGGCCGACTTCGCGGCGACGAAGCCCGACGCGATCGTGAAGATGCCGGGCCGCCCGGGCAAGGGCATGCGGGCCCACGAGTATCTCTGGCACCGCCAGATCCCCAACTTCTACTTCCACGTCACGACGGCCTACGACCTGCTGCGCGCCGGCGGCGTCGACATCGGCAAGAGCGACTTCCTGGGCCCGCTCGACATCGTCGACTTGTAGAAGTCCCCGTTGGGGGGGCCGAATCGTCGTATATAGTTTCGGCCCCGTGGGCGCCTCGCGACGCAAGAAACCCGAAGAGCTGCGCAGCCATCGCTGGTATGGCGCGACGGACCTGCGTTCGTTCGGGCACCGCTCGCGCACGGCGCAGATGGGCTACAGCCGCGCCGACTACGCCGGCAAGCCCATCATCGCTATCCTGAACACCTGGAGCGAGATCAACCCGTGCCACGGGCACTTCCGCGCGCGCGCCGAGGAGATCAAGCGCGGCGTCTGGCAGGCCGGCGGCTTTCCCGTCGAGATGCCGGCGCTCTCGCTGTCGGAGAACTTCCAGAAGCCGACGACGATGCTCTATCGCAACCTGCTCGCCATGGAGACGGAGGAGCTCTTGCGCTCGTATCCGGCTGACGGCGCCGTGCTCATGGGCGGCTGCGACAAGACGACGCCGGGCCTCATGATGGGCGCGCTCAGCATGGGGCTGCCGATGATCTACATGCCCGCCGGGCCCATGCTGCGCGGCAACTGGCACGGGCAGACACTGGGCAGCGGCACCGACGCGTGGAAGTACTGGGCCGAGCTGCGCGCCGGCACGATCACACAAGAGGACTGGGCCGGCGTCGAGAGCGGCATCGCGCGCTCGCAGGGCACGTGCATGACCATGGGCACGGCGGCCACGATGATGAGCGCCGTCGAGGCGATGGGCTTCACGTTGCCCGGCGCGTCGTCGATCCCGGCGGCGGACTCGCGCCACGCGGCCATGGCGACGATGACGGGCCGGCGCATCGTCGACATGGTCTGGGAGGACCTGACGCCGTCGCAGATCGTCTCGGCCGCCTCCGTCGACAACGCCATCACGACCGTCCTCGCGCTCGCCGGCTCGACCAACGCCGTCATTCACCTGCTCGCCATGGCCCACCGCGCGGGCATCCCGCTCGCGCTCGACCGATTCGACGAGCTCGCGCGGCGCGTGCCCGTGCTCGCCAATATCCGGCCCGCGGGCAAGTACCTCATGGAGGACTTCTATTACGCGGGCGGCCTACCGGCGCTGCTCGTGGCGCTCGGCGATCTGCTCGTGACGAGCGCGCGCACCGTGAGCGGCGCGACGCTCGGCGAGGACATCGCGGGCGCGCGGATCTTCGACGCCGACGTCATTCACACGCGCGCGAGCCCGCTCGTGAAGTCCGACGCGCTCGTCGTGCTGCGCGGCAACCTGGCGCCCGACGGCGCCGTGCTCAAGCCGCCGTCGGCCGAGCCGCGGCTGCTCAAGCACAAGGGGCCGGCCGTCGTCTTCGACAGCTACGACGAGATGGCCACGCGCATGGACGACCCGCACCTCGCCGCCGACGAGAATTCGGTGTTCGTGCTGCGCAACGCCGGGCCCAAGGGCGGGCCCGGGATGCCCGAGTGGGGCCAGCTTCCAGTGCCCAAGAAGCTCCTGCAAAACGGCGTGCGCGACGTCCTGCGCATCTCGGACTCGCGCATGAGCGGCACGAGCTACGGCGCGTGCGTGCTGCACGTCGCGCCCGAGGCCTTCGTGGGCGGGCCCCTCGCGCTCGTCAGGAACGGCGACATCATCGAGCTCGACGTCGCCGAGCGGAAGCTCGCCCTGCTGGTCTCCGACGAGGAGCTCGCGCGGCGGCGCGCGGCGTGGAAGGCGCCCAAGGCGCAGTTCCCGCGCGGCTACGGCCAAATGTTCTCGCAGCACATCAAGCAAGCGAACGAGGGCTGCGACTTCGACTTCCTCGAGGGCACGGCGCCCATCCCCGACCCGGAAATTCACTGACGCGCGAGGACCCAATGCCCTACGTCTCGATGCCCAACCAATTCCGGCGCGACCTGCGTGCCGGCAAGACGCTCATCGGCTGCTGGGCGTCGCTCGCGAGCAACATCACGACCGAGATCCTCGGCTACGCGGGCTTCGACTGGCTGCTCATCGACGGAGAGCACGCGCCCAACGATTACGCGACGTTCATCACGCAGCTCCAGGCGCTCAAAGACAGCGAGAGCGCGCCCGTCGTGCGCCCGCAGTGGTTCGATCCGGTCGTCATCAAGCGGCTGCTCGACATCGGCTTCTTCAACTTCCTCATCCCGTTCATCGAGACCGACGAGCAGGCCAAGAACGCCGTGGCGTCGACGCGCTACCCGCCGCAGGGAAAGCGCGGCGTGGGCACGGCCCATCGCAGCAACAAGTTCGGCTACATGGCCGACTACTTCGACCGTGTCAACGACGACATCTGCGTCACCGTGCAGATCGAGAGCACGCGCGCCGTCGACAACGTCGACGCCATCGCGGCCGTCGAGGGCATCGACGCGCTCTTCATCGGCCCGTCGGATCTCTCGGCGGGCATGGGGCATTTCCTCGAGCCGACGCACCCCGAGGTGCAGAAGGGCATCGCGCGCATCCTCGAGGCCGGCAAGAAGCACGGCAAGGCCGTGGGCATCCTCGCGCCCGTCGAGAAGGAGGCGCGCATGTACCTCGACATGGGGATGACCTACGTCGCCGTGGGCGGCGACACCGGATTGTTGCGCGGAGCCGCCAAAGGGCTGCGCGATCGTTTCAAGAAACCGTAGACACTGGTTCGACCCGACAAGGAGCTCGTCAAATGCCGAAACTCTGCGCCAATCTCACTTTCATGTTCAACGAGGTCGAATTCCTCGATCGTTTCGACGCCGCCGCGAAAGCCGGCTTCAAGGGCGTCGAGTACCTCGCGCCCTACGTCGCGCCCGCGGCGCAGATCGGCGACCGCCTCTCGAAGGCCAAGCTCACGCAGGTGTTGTTCAACTTACCGGCCGGTGACTGGGCGGCGGGCGAGCGCGGCATGGCGGTCGACCCGCGCCGCGTCGGCGAATTCCAGGACGGCGTCGGCAAGGCCGTCGAGTACGCGAAGGCGCTTAGCTGCAAGCAGGTGAACTGCCTCGCGGGCATTGCGCCGAAGGACGTCGCGCCCGAGAAGATGCGCGACACGCTGATCGCCAACCTGCGCTTCGCGGCGGACCGCCTCGCGGGCGAGGGCATCAAGCTGCTCGTCGAGCCCATCAACACGCGCGACATCCCCGGCTTCTACATGACGCACACGCAGCAGGCGCTCGACGTCATCCAGGCCGTCGGCTCGTCCAACCTGTGGCTGCAGTACGACATCTATCACATGCAGATCATGGAGGGCGACCTGGCCATGACGATCGAGAAGAACCTGTCGCGCATCGGCCACATGCAGCTCGCCGATAACCCGGGCCGCCACGAGCCGGGCACGGGCGAGATCAACTACGGGTTCCTGCTGCCGCGAATCGACGAGCTCGGCTATCAAGGCTGGATCGGCTGCGAGTACAAGCCGGCCGCCGAGACCAACGCCGGCCTCGGCTGGATCAAGCCGTACCTCAAATAACCGCGACATCTACATTCGATCCAAGGAGAGTCAGCTATGAGCAAGGTTGGATTCATCGGCGTCGGCATCATGGGCAGGCCCATGGCGGGTCACCTCTTGAAGGGCGGCCACACGCTTTCCGTCTACGACATCGGGCCCATCCCCGCGGAGCTCACGAACGCCGGCGCCGTCGCCTGCAAGTCGAGCAAGGAGGTCGCCGAGAAGAGCGACGTCATCATCACGATGGTGCCCGACACGCCGCACGTCGCGGCGGCGCTCTTCGGCGACAGCGGCGTCGCCTCGGGGCTCTCGCGCGGGAAAATCGTCGTCGACATGTCGTCGATCTCGCCCAGCGAGACGAAGAAGTTCGCCAAGCGCATCAACGAGCTCGGCTGCGACTACCTCGATGCGCCCGTCTCGGGCGGCGAGGTGGGCGCCAAGGGCGCGACGCTCACGATCATGGTGGGCGGCGGCGAGACGGCGTTCAACACCGTCAAGCCGCTCTTCGAGCTCATGGGCAAGAACATCACGCTCGTGGGCGGCAACGGCGACGGCCAGACGTGCAAGGTCGCCAACCAGATCATCGTCGCCACGACGATCGAGGCCGTGAGCGAGGCGCTGCTCTTCGCGTCCAAGGCGGGCGCGGACCCGGCGCGCGTTCGCGCGGCGCTCATGGGCGGCTTCGCGAGCTCGCGCATCCTCGAGGTGCACGGCGAGCGCATGGTGAAGCGCAACTTCGAGCCGGGCTTCCGCATCGAGCTGCACCAGAAGGATCTGAACCTGGCGCTGCAGGGCGCGCGCGAGATGTCCATGAGCCTGCCCGTCACGGCCATCTGCGCGCAGCTCTTCAACATGGCGGCCGCCAACGGCGGCTCGAAGTGGGACCACTCGGGCATGGCGCGTGCGCTCGAAATGATGGCCAACCACGAGATCGCGACCAAGGGTTGAACGACGGATCGGGCGAAGGGTCGGGCCGGCGCCTCACGGCGTCGTCGCGACGCCGCGCCACCACGCCTCGACGGCGGCGAGCGGCGCGGCGGGCGGCGGGCGCTTGAGACCGTCGATCGTCGCGCGGTTGAGGTACCACTCGAGTGGAGCCTCGCCCGGGAATTCGAAGAGCTCGGTCGCGAAGAACCGCGTCGCGGGGGCGAAGCGCGGATCGCCCGCGAGCGCCTCCACCTTCTGATCGTTGCGAAAGGCCATGCTGGCCTCGCGCGCGGCGAGGAACGCCTCGACGGGCGTCGTCAGGAACGAGATGCGCGCGTGCACGGGGCCGGGCCCCTTCTCGGCGCGCGGATCCGTCTCGTATGTCGCGCCGTCGCGGATCTGCACGAGCAGCACGCCGGAGGTGTTGTCCTCGAGCCACGCGGCATTCTTGCGCATCCACTGCGTGGCGATGTCGACGCCGTAGTTGTCGTAGTAGCCGGCGTCGACGACGCGCCGGTCGGGAGCTGACGTCAGCAGCGCGGCCGAGGTAACCCACGGGAACGTCGCGTTGAGCCGCGCGACCGTGCTGAGCTTGATGTCGTCGATGCCGTCGCCCGCGCAGGCGAAGAGCTGGACGCTCGAGATCGAGGGCAAATCCGGCTCGCCGGGCGTGGGCCATGGCCTCCGCGCCCACGTGATCGCGCCGAGGTCGAGGTTGCTCACGAAGAGGCGGCGGCCGTCCTCGACGAGCATGGGCGCGTAGACGAGAGAGGGGAGCCACCCCTCTTGCTCGCCGCGCATAAGCGCCCGAAACGGCATGGCGAGGCGCCCTTTCGTCCCCCGCTCCCAGCTGCGCTCGAGCGCCCGGCCGCGATCGTCGAAGGGAAAAATGAGCGCGCGCGTGATGGGCGTCAGCGAGTCCTTGGCCGCCCCCTCGATGAGCCCGTCGAACCAGCGCGCATCGAGCTGCGCGACCGTCGGACCGCGCTCGTCGAGCGCCGAGACGAGGTGCGCGGCGCCCACCATGCCGCCGGACGCGCCCGTGATGAGGCGGACGTGGCGCAAGAAACCGGGAATGCGAGCCTCCAGGGCGCCGAGCACGTTGAGGGTCCAGATCCCGGCGCGCAGCGCGCCGCCGCTCGTGGCGACGATCACGAGCGGCGGTTTGGCCTGGCCGAGCCCGGCCTTCCAGCGCTCGAGGGCTGCGACGTCGTCGACGAGCGGTCGCGTCAGCGCGCCAGCCTTCGGAAACGTCACGTGCGCGAGGCCCGTCACGGGGACGTCGCGCGTCGCGCCGAGCCCGCACGCCGCGAGGACGACGACGACGGACCAGAAGACGCGGTAGTGCTGGAACCAGAAGCGCAGTAAGCCCCAGACGCCCGTGAGGATGGAGAGCGTGAGCGACACGGCGAGCGCCGCCGGCACGTGGCGCTCGAGCGCCCACGCCGCGAGGTAGGCCACGACGAGCAGCGCCATGAGCGCCGTCTGAACGGCGTGCGCGCCGGGATCGGGCGCCGGGCGCGCGGGGTCGGGCGCGAGTCGCGCGTGCGAGCGTCGCACGGCGCGCGTCACGCGGGGGCGGTAGCGCTCGGGCACAAGGTGCATGAGCGGCTTGTCGCGGTGAATCCCGCGCGCGAGCCACGTCACGAAGGCGCAGGCGACCGCTGGCCCCACGAGGACGAGCGCGCCGTGGAAGCGCGCCTTGCCCTGCAGAACGGCGCCGAGCGCGACGAGGGCGACCACGATCCAGACCGGCCAGCGCAGGTAGCGCGCCACCGTGCCGAGGGTGGCCTCGTTGGGAGCGACGGCCTCGTCGGGGCTCTCGCGGCTGTCGATGAGATAGCCCACGACGCCGAGATGGACGCACAGGAACGCGATGGCCCAACCGGCGAGGAGCTGCGTCGCCGGATAGTCATGCCAGATCAGGCTGGGCGCGCCGATGCCACTGCCCGCGCCAAGGACGACGGCCAGCGTGGCGGCGAAGACCACGAAGAGCGGCGGGTAGGCCACCCAACCGAAGGGAGCGTAAACCCAGAACCGGGACCGCCTCTCGCGCACGCGCCGTCATTAGAACACCGCGGGCGCGTTCGCCGCAACGCGGCGTTTGACAGTGGCACGCTCTTGGCAGCCTTCGCGTCGAATGGGTTGGAATCGATGCCTCCGGGTATTGCTCGTGGTCGCCTTCGCAATGGCGAGCGGTGGTTGCAGGCGGCGGCTCCCGGGACCCAACGACGCGTACCGCGATCCTCGGGTTGCCGCCGAGAGCTGGAGGAAGCTCTTCGAGGGGGATGAACGCGAGATCTATCGAAAGCGAGACCTCATCATCGCCCTCGCAGCCCCGAAGCAGGGCATGACCATAGCCGACGTCGGGGCGGGAACGGGTCTCTTCACGATGATGCTCAGTGACGCCGTCGGCGAGCAGGGACGCATCTACGCGGAGGAGGTCGTCGAGAAGTTCAGCAGCTTCATCGCGGAGCGAGCGGTTCGGGAAAACCGCGACAACGTCGTCAGCGTCGTCGGGACCGAGACCGGCATCGGCCTGCCTCCGGCATCGATCGACCTGGCCTTCGCTTGCGACGTTTACCATCATTTCGATCACCCTCGAGAGATGCTCGCCTCCATCCGGCGGGCCCTGCGCGCCGACGGCGAGCTCTTCCTCGTGGACTTCACGCGAGAGCCCGGGTTGAGCCCGACTTGGATCCTCGAGCACGTTCGGGTCGGAGAAGCCGAGGTGGTTCGCGAAATCGAAAACGCCGGCTTCGTCTTGCTCTCGCGTGATCACACGATCGGCATCAACTACGCCCTCAGGTTTCGCCGGCCCAAGGACCCTGCCCGCTGAGGGATCGACGCGCCACGAACGGCTAGCGCCGCCACACGAACTCGGCGCGGCGGGGGAACGACTCGCGGCGGATCTCCGCCGGCGGGAGGTACTCGGCGTGTACGAGCGGCGAAGCGCCCTCCCCTGACCAGGCACCGTGATCGCCCCGCGACCGCACGGCCAGCCGCTCGGCAGTGCCGAACGTCCACAGCGCGACCGCGACGAACACCATCTGCACCGAGCCGACATAGAGACCAGCCACGATGAGTGCCACGCACGCGACTCGCCCGACGGTCACCGCGATCTCGGTCGCGCGCACCAGGCCCCGTCGCCGCGCAAGAAGGGCGCGCAGGATGCGGCCTCCATCGGAGGGGAACACGGGCAGCAGGTTGAAGGCGCCCAAGACCAAGTTTACCCAGCCGAAGAGAGCGAAGACCGGTACGCGCGTGACTGCCGCCAGTCCATGTCCCATGCCGGCGAGCATGAAGGACACCGCCGGCCCGGCGGCCGCGATCGCGATCTCGTCGCCAGGTCTACGCGGAAGGCCCGCGAGTCGGGCCGCCCCACCGAAGAAGTGGAGACCAATCTCGCTCACCCGAACGTTCAGGTGACGCGCCACGAGGGCATGCCCGAGCTCGTGGAGCAGCACGGAGCCCGCCACCATGAGCACGACGGCCAGCCCCGTGAGGCCACCCATGAAAAGAACGACCATGCCGAGCAGCAGGATGAACGACAGGTGCACGCGAACCGGGAACCCAAACAGGCTGCCGATGCGGAAGCTTGGAAACATGGACCTTGAGGAAGCACCGTTTGTGCGGCGTCAAGGGTCCTCGAGTCGCAAGGTGCAGGACGCTTGCAGGCCTATCCTGCAGTTCGCGGCGGGCGGCCGAAGACACAGCAACGACTAGGCCGATTGCGTCGCAGCCACACTTGGCACGCCAGGTGCTGACTTAACGGGTCGCACCATGGTCGCACCGAAGGCCGCTCCCGGGCAGATCCTCGACGGTCGCTTCAGGCTCGTCGAGGAGCTGGCGCGCGGCGGCATGGCGACAGTCTTTAGGGCCCAAGACCTGGCGAACGAAGACCAAGCCGTGGTCGTCAAGCTCCCGCTGCCGATGTTCTCGAGCGGCCTCGGCGCGTGGTCGCTCTTCCAGAAGGAGGAGGAGATCGGTCGCCGCCTCGACCATCCCTACGTGCTCCGTTTCGTGCCGCTCCTCGTCGACAAGCGGCGCTCCTACGTCGTCACCGAGTACGTTCCCGGCCGCCCGCTCTCCGATCACCTCGAGGGGCATCGCGTGCTGCCCGAGCGGGAGGCGCTCGCCATCTGCAGCCAGATCTGCGAGGCGATCGCGTACCTGCACGCCAACGGAGTCGTCCACTACGATCTCAAGCCGGCCAACGTCATGCTGTGCCCCGACGGCACGATCCGCCTCATCGACTTCGGCCTCGCCCACGCCGTGGTCACGTCGCGCTTCTCGCTCACGGGCGCCTCGCCCGCGATCGCCTCGGCGGGCTACGTCGCCCCCGAGCAGGTGAAACGCCAGCGCGGCCGAACGAGCGTCGATGTCTACGGGATCGGCGCCATCTTGTTCGAGATGCTCACCGGGACGCCGCCGTTTCCCCACGATGATCCCTTGGGCGTCGCCAGCGCGCGCGTCGTCGGAGACGCCCCGGCGCCGAGGAGCCTGAACCCCGGGATCTCGCTGGCAACGGAGGAGATCATCCTGCGCGCGATCCGCCGCGATCCCTCCGAACGGTACGCGAGCGCGACGGCGATGAAGGCCGACGTCGATCACCCGGAACGCGTCGCCGTTTCGGGCTTGAGCGGGCGGCTGCGACCCGCGACGCCTTGGCGGCGTCGGCGGCGGCTCGTGCGACACGTGGCGCTCGTCGCCGTGCTGCCCGTCATCGCCCAGGTCGTCTTGTTCGGGCTCATCTGGCACCACCTGGCGGCAGCACGATGAAGAGGGTCGATGCCATCGTCAAGCCGTTTCGGTTCGAGGCGATCGTCAATCGGCTGCGGCTCATCGGCGTGACGGGAATGACGGTCGCCGAGGTGCACGGCATGAGCCACAGCACCTCGATGAACGGCGTCTTTCACGGACGCCGCTATCAATCGCCGAGCGCGCCACGATATCAATTGACGATCGTGGTCCGCGACGACGCCGTCGCGCCCGTCGTGAACGCGATCGTCCAGGCCGGCCGGACCGAGGAGGCGGGCGACGGCATCGTCGCCATCGGGGACGTGGTCGACGTCGTCCGCATCCGAACGGGTGAGTCAGGGCCCGACGCCCTGTGAGCTGGTTGCGCCGACTCAGTCCTCGGGCTTTGGATGCGTCGCCCCGGGGTCACGCCGGCGGCGCCGTCGGCACCGTGAACCAGAACGTCGCCCCCTGACCGGGCGTGCTCTCGACCCCTATCGTCCCGCCGTGCGCCTGAACGAGGCCCTTGGCGATGAAGAGACCGAGACCCGAGCCGCCGGCCGGGCTGCCGGGGACGCGAAAGAACTTCTCGAACAAGCCCTCCTGGTGCGCGCGAGAGATGCCGGGGCCCTGGTCCTGCACTTCGAAGCGCACCCGGGCCGCCTCCGCGAGGCGATGCTCGCGCACGCTGTCGATTGGACGTTCGGCTTTGGCGCGGACGACGATGCGGCTCCCCGCTGGCGCGAAGCGCAGCGCGTTGCCGAGGAGGTTCGAGAAGACGAGCTCCAGCCGATCGGGGTCGACGAAGACGTCCGGGAGGCCGGGCAGCACCTCGGAAGCGAGGGTGATCTGCGCCTGCGCCGCGGCCGCCTCGTGCACGCCGAGCGCGGCGCCGACGAGCGTCTCGGGATCGACGCGGCGTTTGTGCAGGTCGATCTGGCCCGATTCGATGCGCGAAAGGTTGAGGAGCTCGTCGACGATGACCTGCAACCGCTCGCAGTCGTCGCGCGCCGCGAACAAGAGGTCGGCTTGCTTGGCTGTGAGCGGCCCCACGACGCCGTCCGTGATCATGTGCAGCGCCATGCGCAGCGACGTCAGCGGCGTTCGGAACTCGTGCGCGACGGTCGCGACGAGATCGTTCTTGAGCTCGTCGAAGCGGAAGAGCCGCGTCGAGTCCTGGAGCACGATGGCCGCCCCCGCGACGGCGCCCGCCTCGTTGTAGATGGGCGCGGCGCGCGGCAGGAGGATGCGCTCGCCGTCCGGCGTGCCGGCGACGCGCACCGCCTCCTCGAAACCCTTCGGGACGTACGCGCCCTTGCCGCCGAGGACGTGAGCGCGCAGGCGCTCGAGGACAGCACGTACGCCGGGATCGGCGTTGGCGTACACCTCGCCCGCGGGCCGCTCAAGATCGATCGCGAGCAGCCGCGTCGCGGCGGTGTTCACTCCCGCGAGCGCGCCGCTCGCGTCGAGGAGCAGCACCGGGTCGGGCAGGCTGTCGATGGCGGCTTGCGCGGCTTGCTGCGCCTGCAGGAGCTCACCGAGGGAGCTCGCGCGGTAGCGCTCGAGACCGTCGGCCATGCGATTGAATTCGACGGCGACCGTCGCGATCTCGTCGTGACCGCGCACGGCGGCGCGCGCCTTGAGATCGTTCCCCGCGAAGCGGCGCACGGCCGCCGCGACGACGCCGAGGGGCCGCAGCATGCGCGTCGTGAGCCAGACGGAGGCCAGGAGGCCGAGCGCGAGCGCGAGCACGACCGCCCCGACGACGAGGCGGTCGAATTCCCTCGCGCGACGTTCGGCGCGCTCGACCTTGCGCACCATCGCGTCCTGATTGATGGCGAGGATCTGGTCCTCGAGCTGGTTGACCCGCGCGAAGGCCGGCGCGAGGCGCGAGAAGTACGCGACGTCGCGCGCCGGGCGCGCGGCCGGGCTCTCGTACGCCAAGAGGACGTCTGCGTAGCGGTTCCAGGCCTGACGCAGCTGTCTCGTCACGGCCGCCTCGCCCGCCTCGGTGATGTTGCCCTCTTGGGTCGCGAGCTCCTCGTCGAACTTCCGCCGGTAGGTGGCGATCTCGGGACGCGCGTCGTCTTCGTGCTCCGCGAGGAGGAACAGCGCGGCGGCGTTGATGCGCTCGAGCGAGTCCTTCATGCGCTGGGCGGCGAGCACGCTGCGATAGTTGTCGGCGAGGATGAGGCGCGCCTGCATTCCGAGGCGCGTCGTCACGGCGCTCGAGAAAATCCCGAGCAGCACGAGCGCGAGCGCGAGCGGCGTCTGGGCGAGGAGCAGCTTGGCCTTGAGGCTCATGCGCCGTTCACCTCCTCCTCGGTCGACACGACGTGAACGTCGAGGCCGTTGGCCTCGCGCACGAGGCGCAGCGGGAGCGAGCGCCCGAGGAGCTGCTTCCACGAGGCCTGGTACGACCGGCCCACGACGATGTGGCCCACGCTGTGCGAGAACGCGAACTCGAGAATGGCGTGCGCCGGATCGGCGGAGCGCAAGCGCACGACCTCGGCGCCGAGCTCGCGCGCGAGATCGGTGTTGGTCATGAGGATGCGTTGGGCGGCGGCGTCGATGCGTTCGGGCGTCTCCTGGGGCGTCTCGACGAACACGACGAACCAATCGGTGCTGAGCCGCCCGGCCAGCCGCGAGCCCTTGCGCACGAGGACCGCGCCGCGCGGCGACGCCGACGAGATGCACACCATCACGCGCGTCCCCTGCCCCGCGCGGTCGGTGACGGCCTGCGCGCTGGCGTCAGTCGTCGGCGGCCGGCGCGCGCTGGCCCGCTCGACGCTCTCGGCCACCTCGCGCAGCGCAAGCTCGCGCAGGTGCTCGAGGTTGGCGTCTTTGAAGAAGTGCTCGAGCGCCCACCCGACCTTGTCGGCGCCGTAGATCTTGCCGGCGCGCAGCCTCTCTTGCAGATCCTCGACGGAGAGGTCGAGGTTGACGACCTGGTCGGCCTGCTTGAGAAAGCTGTCGGGGACCGTCTCGCGGATGGGGATGCCCGCGAAGCGCTCGACGACGTCCTTGAGGCTCTCGAGGTGCTGGACGTTGAAGGCGCCGATGACGTTGATGCCGGCGTCGAGAAGCTCGAGGACGTCCTGATAACGCTTGCGATTGCGGCTGCCGGGCACGTTGGTGTGCGCGAGCTCGTCGACGATCACGACGGCC
>DATKFB010000660.1:0-8129 GCA_035544435.1 Polyangia bacterium | reverse complement strand
TGACGCCCTTGCCGCCGCGGTTCTTCGTCGGGTAGTCGGACGTCGGCGTGCGCTTGCCGTAGCCGCGCTCGCACACGGTGAGCAGCGTCGCGGGCTCGTCGCGCGGGATGACGGCCATGCCGATGACCTGGTCGTCTCCCTCGCGCAGGCGGATGCCGCGCACGCCGCGCGCCGTGCGGCCCATGGGGCGCACCTTTTCCTCGCCAAAACGAATGGCCCAACCGTTTCGCGTTCCCAGCAGGATGTCCGACGAGCCCTCGGTGATCCGCACCGTCACGAGGTCGTCGTCGTCGGCGATGCCGAGCGCGATGATGCCCGAGGCGCGCACGGCCGAGAAGGCGTTGAGCGAGGTCTTCTTGATGTGCCCCTTGCTCGTCACCATGACGACGAAGGCGCCCTCGGAGAACTCGCGCACGGGCAGCAGCGCCACGACGCGCTCGCCCTCCTGCAGCGGCACGAGGTTGATGAAGGCCTTGCCCTTGGCGGTGCGGCCGGCCTGCGGCACCTCCCAAACCTTCTTCGTGTAGGCGCGGCCCTTGTTCGTCAGCATGAGGATCGTGTCGTGCGTCGACGCCACGAAGAGCTGCGCGACGAAGTCCTCCTCGTGCGTCGCGGCGCCTGTTACGCCCCGGCCGCCGCGCCGCTGCGCGCGGTAGAGCGTCTTGGCGTTGCGCTTGACGTAGCCGCCGTGGGTGACGGTGACCACCATCTCCTCGGGCGCGATCATGTCCTCGATCTCGATCTCGCCCTCGACGTCGATGATCTCGGTGCGGCGCGCGTCGTTGTAGTTGCTCTTGATGTCCTCGAGCTCGGTCGTGACGACCGACATGAGCACGGCGTCGCTGCCCAGGACCTCCTCAAGCCGCGCGATGAGGAGGCCGACCTTCTTCATCTCGTCGATGAGCGCCTCGCGCTCGAGGCCCGTGAGCTTCGACAGACGCATGTCGAGGATGGCCTGGGCCTGACGCGGCGACAGGTCGAAGCTTTCTTGCAGACCCGCCTTGGCGGCCTCGGTGTCTCGCGACGCGCGGATGAGGTCGATCACGGCGTCGATGTTGTCGACGGCGATCTTGAGGCCCTCGAGGATGTGCATCCGATCGCGCGCCTCGCGCAGGTCGAACATCGTGCGGCGCGTGACGACGTCGCGGCGGTGCGCGATGAAGTGCGTCAGGGCTTGCTTGAGGGACAGGATCTGCGGCCGTCCCTCGACGATCGCGAGCATGTTGATGCCGAAGGACTCCTGCAGCGGAGTCATCTTCCAGAGGTTGTTCTGCACGACCTCAGGCACGGCGTCCTTCTTGAGGTCGATGACCATGCGCATCCCGTCCCGGTCGCTCTCGTCGCGGATGTCCGAGATGCCCTCGATCCTCTTTTCGCGCACGAGCTCGGCGATCTTCTCGATGAGCCGCGCCTTGTTGACCTGATACGGGATCTGCGTCGTGACGATGGACTTGCGGCCCGTCTTGGGGTGCTCCTCGATCTCCGTGCGCGCCCGCATGAGCACGGCGCCCCGGCCCGTGGCGTACGCGGCGCGGATGCCGGCGCGCCCGCAGATGAAGCCCCCCGTGGGGAAGTCCGGCCCAGGCACGGTCTCGAGCAGCTCGTCGAAGGTCGCGTCGGGCTTCTTGATGAGGAGGATCGTCGCGTCGATCATCTCGCCCAGGTTGTGGGGCGGGATGTTGGTGGCCATGCCGACGGCGATTCCGGACGCGCCGTTGACGAGGAGGTTGGGGAAGCGCGCCGGCAGGACGGTCGGCTCGACCTCCTTGTCGTCGTAGTTCGGCTGGAAGTCGACGGTCTCCTTCTCGATGTCGGCCAGCAGCTCGCCGCCGATCTTGCGCATGCGGCACTCGGTGTAGCGATAGGCGGCGGGCGGGTCGCCGTCGATCGAGCCGAAGTTGCCCTGGCCGTCGACGAGCTGGTAGCGCATCGCGAAGTCCTGCGCGAGGCGGACGAGGGCGTCGTAGGCGGCGGTGTCGCCGTGCGGGTGGAACTTGCCGAGGACCTCCCCGACGACGCGCGCGCACTTGATGTACGCGCGGTTCCACACGTTGTTCATCTGCTGCTGCGTGTAGAGGATGCGCCTGTGCACTGGCTTCAAGCCGTCGCGCACGTCCGGGAGGGCGCGCGAGACGATGACGCTCATGGCGTAATCCATGAACGCCGACTTCATCTCCTCCTCGATCGCGATCGGGAGGCGGTTGCCAGCGAAAGGGGGCGCGCCGTCAGCGCTCATGACCGCTCTTTATACGGGAAACGTCCGAGGCCCACCAGCGCCTCGCTAGGATTTCGTGAGCGTGGCGTCGATCTTGATCATGCACGTTCCCGCGCACGGCGTCGTCGTGGGGCTGCAACCCGTCTTCGTGGCGTCGTCGACGTAATCGACGCTGATCGTCGAGCTGAGCGTCGCCTTCTTGCCTTCGGCGGTCTTCATCACGAACGTCGTGCCATGCCACGTGAACTTCGTGACTCCCGTCGTCGCGTCCGTCATGCTGCGCGAGCAGCTCTGCCCAGGCTGGAGGACCGTTCCCGTGCCCACGGGGCCGAGCGTCAGGTTCCAGACGCAGAAGTAATCGGCCGTTAGCCCGGCGCCGCTCATCGCGACGTCGACGTAGTCGCCCGCGAGCGCGTTGTCCTTCTTCGAGCCGTCGGTGCAATCGACGGTTTCGATGCTGCCGATGTCATAGACCCAGTGACCAACGAACTTCGCGCCTTCGCTTCCGGCGCCAGCCGCACCCCCGGTCCCCGTCGCGCCGGCGCCGCCATCGGTCCCGGCAGCGCCGGTCTGCCCCGCTCCGCCGCCGTCGGCCGCGCCCTTCTTGTTGCAATACGTCCCGTCGCACGCGTAGCCCTCCGGGCACTCCATCGTCGAGACGGAGCACTTCAGCGTTCCCGACGCCGGATTGGGCGCGTACGTGCAGCCGAACGTCGCCGCGGCCATCAGCGCGACGACGAGCGGTCCCGGGGTGAACAACGCGCGCATCAGAAAGTCACCCGAAGCGACACGCCGGCGCCCGTCGCGGAGGCCACGGGCACGAGCGAGGCGCGCGCCTCCTGGCTCGCCAGGTGGCGGCCGTAGAAATAGAGCACGCCGCCCGCCACGCCCGTGATGGCGCCGAGCGTCAAGAGAACAGCCTCCACCGTCTGGTCGGACTTGCCCCGGCTTTCGACGGACGGATCGAACGGCTGTCCGTTCTTGGCCTCGGTGTTCACTTCATTGGCTGCGCCCACGGCGGCGGCGCCGTAGGCCGCGCCCACGATGAAGAGAAGGCCCCCGGCCGCCGCCGTGATCTCGCCGGCCAAGATCATGCGGTGATGGTCGTCCGGCGCCGCTTGGGGCGGGAGCGGGTAGGTCGTCGGCGGGGCCGTCGAGAACGGCGGGGCCGCCGCGGGCGGCGCGCCCAAAGGTGGCGCGGGCTCCGATGGCAGAACGGCCGGCGGAGGTGGCGGTGGCGGTGTCTCGAGGGGAGGGGCGACGCTCTCCGGGGGTGCGACCTGCGCCGGTGGCGCCGTCTGCGCGGCGCTCTTTTGCGCGACGAGCTGGTCGAGCTGCTTGATGCGTTCCTCGATCTCCGTGCGGTTCGCCGCCTTCGGGACGTAGCGAAGATAGGTCCGATAGAAGTGGAGCGCCTGCTCCGAGTTCCCCGCGAGGCGGTTCGACTGCGCCAAGTTGTAAAGCAGCGCCGGATCGTTCTTGATCTCGTAGGCCGCCTCGAACTCCTTGATGGCGTCGGCGTAGCGCCCGAGGTCGTAGAACGACGTCCCTTTCTGATAGTGCTCGCGCGCGGCGGCCGAGGCCGCGGCCGCGTCGTCGGCCCGCGCAGGCGTGACCGCGCTGAAAGCGACGACGAAGGCGAGGATGGAGGCGGAACGCAGCAGGGCACGCATGGACGCGCGGCCATTATCGGTCAAGAGGGGCTCCCCGCGCCAGGGGCAAGCGCACGCGAGAGACCGACGCCCCAACCACTGCCCCTGCGGCCGCGAAGTCGATCGGATCGTCCACTCGCACTCGCACTCGCACTCGCACTCGCACTCGCACTGGCACTCGCATCGACCAGATTGGAGCCCCGCAGGCCTATAGACATCCGTCGTTATGTGGTATGGCCTCGCGACCGAGGTCAATGTCGGGATCGAGTGCGGCCTCAAGCACGATTGCACGATTCATTGCGATGATCTCGTCAGCCTTCCCAAGCTGATACTGAGCGACTACGTGGGATCACTCACGCTGCCCGCCCGACAGGCGCTGAACCGCGCGTTGTTGGTCGCGCCGGAGCTCGCCTGAGGGCAGTCAGCGCGGGATGATCCGCCCCGCGACGGCCTCGACCTTGCGGTACTCCTCGATCTGCGCGAGGAAGAGCGGGACGATCTCGGGGTCGAACTGCACGCCCACGCAGCGCTCGATCTCGCCGCAAGCGATCTCGTGCGGCAGCGCCTTGCGGTAGGCGCGGTCGGACGTCATGGCGTCGTAGGCGTCGGCGACGGCGACGATGCGCCCGATGAGGGGGATGTTGTCGGCCATGAGGCCCTGCGGGTAGCCGGAGCCGTCCCAGGCCTCGTGGTGGCAGTAGCAGCCGGGGACGATGTCGCGCATGAAGGGGATCGGCTCCAGGATGCGGCGGCCCTTGGCGGGGTGCGATCGGAACATCGCGAGCTCCTCGGGCGTGAGCTTGCCGGGCTTGTTGAGCTTGTCGTTGCGGATGCCGATCTTGCCGACGTCGTGCATGAGCCCGACCTTGACGACGGTGTCGATCTCGTTCTGGCTCATGCGCAGGCCAATGGCGATGAGGCGCGCGTACGTGGCGACGCGCTCCGAGTGGCCGCGCGTGTAGCGGTCCGACTCCTCGAGCGCGTGCGCGAATCCGATGATCGTCTGCTTGAAGTTCTCCTCGAGCGAGACGTTGGCGTTGACGAGATCCTTGTTGGCGTCGACGAGGTTCTCGTAGAGGCGCGCGTTCTCGATCGAGAACGCCGCGCGGCTCGCGAGCACGTACAGCATCTTGCGCTGTCCCTCGGAGAACTTGTTGCCGCGCGTATAGCTGTAGGCGTTGAGCATGCCGATGATGCGGCCTTTGAGCTTGAGCGGGATGCTGCAGAAGCTCACGAGCCGGCGCTCGAGATCGGGCGGCGACGCGAGGAATCGGTACGAGCGGCTGCCGTGCACGAGCAACGGCCGGTCCTCCTGGAAGAGGGGCAGCACCTCCTCAAGGTTGAGCGCCGGCGCCTCGATGGCTGGCTCGGCGCGCTGCGAGACCTTGCGCATGCGCTCGGAGAAGCGGCCCTCCTGCTTGGGATCCTCCAGCAGCAGGCTCACGACGTCGGCGTCGACGGTGTCGATCGTCGCCTCGAGCACGAGGTCGAGCACGGTGTCGACCGACAGCGAGGTCGCGATGGCCTCGCTGATCTTGTAGATCGAGAGCGCGTCCTTGAGGCGGATGTTCTCGTGCTGCAGGCGCTGGCGATCGAGGCCGCGCTGCACGATGTGCATGACCTCCTCGACCTTGAACGGCTTGAGGATGTAGTCGTAGGCGCCGCGCTTCATGGCCTCGATGGCCGTCTCGACGGTGCCGAAGCCCGTCATGATGACGGTCAGCACGGGTAGGCTCTCCTCGGTGATCTTCTGGATGAGCTCGAGGCCGCCCATGTTTGGCATCTTGAGATCCGAGATCACGAGGTTGTAGCTGCGGCGGTGCAGCTCCTTGAGCGCCTCGACGCCGTCCTCGACGGTGTGGACGACGTACCCCTCCATGTCGAGGAAGTCGGCGAGGATCTCGCGGATGACCTTCTCGTCGTCGACAACGAGGATGCGCGAGCGCTCGGGCGCGCCCGCCGGCTCCGCAGACGAGTCCTCGGCGGCCGCGACCTCCGCCTCGTGCTGGGCGGGCGCGTTCGCGAGCAAGGCGTCGCGACCGCCTGTTGCGCTCGTGCTCAAGAATTCCCCATACTTACCGGTTCACCACCGGTCCCTTCAGAGTAGATCACCCGCCCCGCGAGCACCAGGGGCAACGCGCCCCCGGAGGGAGCGCCTGTCCTAGGAGCCCGTTTGCGTATAACGCAACGGGATCTCGTGGGGGCCTTCACGCCCTCGCACCCACCCCTCGCGACCCGCGGTCGCGACCCCTAGCCGTTCATTTTCTGGTGCTGTGCCTGCAGGTCCTGCCACTTCTTCTCCGAGTCCTTGGCGTCCTTCTCTTCGGACGACGCCGTCTTCTTGGCGGACTCCCAGTCGCTGTTGCGGTCCTTCCACTGATCTTCGTAGTTGCCGACCGAGAAGTCGCCGTCGGGCTTGATGCCCTTTTGCTGGGCGACCTTGGCCTTCTCGTACTCGACCTTGGCCTGGGCCGCCGCGACGTGGGCCTCAGCCGCCTTGCGCGCGGCCTTGAGCCAGTCCTTCTTGTCGTCGAGCCACGAGAGCTTGGCGTCGGCCACCTTGACGCCGAGATCGGCGGCGTCCTTTTGGTGGCGCGCGGCGTTGGCCCGGTTCTCGTCGCGCGACGCGATCGCGCCTTCTTGCTCGGCGGCGGCCTTCTCGACATCGAGGTTAGCTTGTTCCTTCTCCGCCTTCGCGATGTCGCGGTCGCGTGTCCACGAGTCGAGCTGGCTCTGCGCCGTGCGCTCCTCGCTCTTGGCGACCTCGAGGTCGTTCTGAGCGGCGAAGACGGCTTGCCGTTCCCCGGCGGGGACGGCGTCGAGGGCGCCGTCGTCGACGCGATACTTGAGGCCGCCACCGCAGCCGGCGGCGGCTATCCCGAACGACAAGAGCCCCAAGAAGGTCCCGCTTCTGAGTGTCATGCGCCGCATCGTGGAGCGGTCCGCGCCGTCGCGTCAAGCGCCAGACGGTGCAGCCCCTCGATCCCACCGAACCGCGTCGTCGAGATCGGCGCCCAGATCGAATTCTAGGGTTTCAGGGCCCCGTGACGCGGTACGGGCCGGTGCCGCGCGCGCGCGCGGGCAGCTTGGCGAGCGCCTCGAAGCGCCCGAAGAATTCGCGCAGCTTCTCTTTTCGGGCGTCGTCGATGTAGTCGAAGTTCGTGCCGCGGTCGACGACCTCCCAGAAGTGCTTCGAGGTCACGGCCAGCATCTCGTCGCGGATCGAGCGGAGCCGCTCGGGAGACTCTTGCGCCATGTCCTCGTAGATCGCCTGCGCGTACGCGGCCTGTCCGCGCAGGAGGTAAAAGGTCGCGAGCTTCGCCTGCGACTTCCGCACGCCGCGCAGCGCCTTCTCCTCGGCCGACGTCTCGGCTTCCTTGTCGATCTCGAGGAAGATCGCGAGCAGCCGGTCGTGCGACGGCGCCACGAGGTCGTTCGCGAGCTCGCACAGCGAGCACAGATCGTAGGCGGCCGTCTCGGTCACGAACCCGAGGCCCATTCCGTGCGCGAGCTGGGCGTAGTACTTGAAGTGGACGGCCACCTCCTCGAGCATCGTCGTGAGCCACGGGACGGCCGCGCCGGGCACGTGCAGCATGGCCTCGGCGAGCTGGCGGTACTGGTGCAAGACGTTGTACGAGGTGCGCACGTCGCGGGCGTTCAGGGCCGCGCGCAGGTACGTGTTCATGAACTTGATCGTGAGGGCGAGGACCTCGCGGTCCCGGCTGTCGATGGCGGCCTCGCCGACGTAGCGCGTGTCTATGGCGACGACGTGGGTCATCTCGGGCAGCGTCTTGAGCGCCTCGCCGAACACCTCGCGGATCTGGCGCAGGCCGATCCACTCGAGCCACGTGCGGTCGCGCGCCAGGTCCTCGAGCGACTCCGGCGTCATGGCGACGAAGTCGGGGTGCGCTCGCAGCACGCGCCCGAGGCCGAACCAGGCCGGCCCCAGCCCCTGCTTCTCGGGCAGGTAGTCGACGAGTACCGTGCGGAGCGCGACGGTCGCGTCGGTGGCGATCGTCTTCTCCTTCTGCGCGAGCGCGTTCATGGCGATCCCAGCGAGCTGTTCGAGGCCGCTCACGGCCAGCATCTGGCGCGCCTCGAGGGCCGCGCCGTCGGCCGCCGACGCGGCGGGCCGCTTGTGCGGCGCCGCGCTCTCGAGGGTCTGCGCGCCCAGGCGCGCGATGACCTTCTGCGGATCGAGGAAGTCGAAGACGTACGCGAAGGAGGGGACGAGGAGCAGCAGGCTCGCCGTCGCCATGAGC
>DATKFB010000659.1:0-4631 GCA_035544435.1 Polyangia bacterium | reverse complement strand
CTTGTCCCCGCGAGGCTCGCGGCCGTCGCGAGCCTCAATCGTCCCGATGCCGTACTTCTCGAGCTTGTAATAGAGGGCGCTCGTCTTGATGCCGAGCAGCCTCGCGCACTCGGTCTTGACGCCGCCGCTCTTCTCATAGGCCCGCAGGATGAGCTGGCGCTCGAGGTCCTCGAGGATGTCGGGGAGCGACATCTCGCCCGTGGGCACGGCGAGAGTGTTCTCGGAGGCGCCGCCGCGCACGCCCGCGGGCAACGCGCCGAGATCGATCTGCGTGCCCTCGGCGAAGACCAAGGATTGCTCGATGACGTTCTCGAGCTCGCGCACGTTGCCGGGCCAGTTGTGCGTCATGAGGCGGGCCAGCGCGGCGTCGGTGAGGCCCGTGACGGCCGGGTTCGTGCGCGGGCCGAGCTTGGTGATGAAGTGCGCGACGAGGCGCGGGATGTCGTCCTTGCGCTCGCGCAGCGGCGGCACGTGGCACGGCACGACGTGCAGCCGGTAGAAGAGATCCTCTCGAAAGCGGCCCGCGGCCACCTCGGCTTGAATGTCGCGGTGGGTGGCCGAGACGACGCGCACGTCGACCTTGATCGTCTCCTCGCCGCCGACGCGCTCGAACTCGCGCTCTTGCAGCACGCGCAGGAGCTTGAGCTGCAGGCCCGGCGTGACGTCGCCGATCTCGTCGAGAAACAGTGTTCCCTTGTCGGCGAGCTCGAAGCGCCCGAGCTTGCGCTTGATGGCGCCCGTGAACGCGCCCTTCTCGTGACCGAAGAGCTCGCTCTCGAGCAAGGTCTCCGTGAGCGCGCCGCAGTTCACCTTGACGAACGGGCCGTCGGCGCGCTTCGAGCGCGTGTGGATGGCGCGCGCGACGAGTTCCTTGCCCGTGCCCGACTCGCCGTGGATGTAGACCGACGCGTCCGTGGGAGCCACCTTCTCGATCGACTGGAACACGGCGCGCATGACGGGCGTCTCGCCCACGATCTCGTCGAAGCGATACGGCAACGCCGCGTCGGCGCGCAGCGCCGCCGACTCGGCCTCGGCGCGCTCGCGCGCGCGCTTCTCTCGCCGCAGGTCGAGCGCGCGCTCCACCTTGAGGCGAACGACCTCGGGCGCAAACGGCTTCTGTAAGAATTCGAAGGCGCCCGTGCGCATGGCCTCGACCGCCGTCTCGACCGTGCCGAAGGCGGTGACGATCATCACGGGGCAGTCGGGATCGCGCTCGCGCACGCCCTTGACGACGTCGAGGCCGCCCGTTCCCTCCATCTTGAGGTCCGTGATGACGAAGTCGGGGCGCGTCTTGTCGAAGGCCGCGAGCCCGGCGGCGCCCGACGCGGCGAGCACGGCCTCGTGGCCCATGCGGCGCACGGTCGCGCCCAGGCCCTCGCGCATGGTCTCGTTGTCGTCGATGATGAGGATGCGGGCCATCGATTGGGCTCCCCCTCGCGGAACCAGGGCACTCAGGATAGCCTATCGCGCGTGTCAGGTGGAAAGACCGACGCCGCCAGGGCCCTCGCCCTCGTGCGCCCCGCGATCCGCACCATGCGCGGCTACACGCCCGGCGAGCAGATCCCCGACGCCATCAAGCTCAACACGAACGAGGGCGCGTACCCGCCGTCGCCGCGCGTGATGGCGGCGCTCGCGGGCATCGCCGACGATTCGGTGCGCCTCTACCCCGACCCCGCCGCGCTCCGGCTGCGCGAGGCCGCCGCCACGCGCTACGGCGTCACCGTCGAGCAGATTCTGGCCGGCAACGGCTCCGACGACTGCCTCACGATTCTGTACCGCACGTTTGTGGACCGGGGCCAGCGCGTCGCCTGCCCGTGGCCGACCTACGGCCTCTACGAGCAGCTCGCCGCCATCCAGGACGCGAAGCTCGTCACGGTGCCGTTCCGGCAAACGGGCACGCGCTGGGAGCTGCCGCACGAGCTCGCCAAGCAGCGCGCAAAGATGATCATCCTCGCGAACCCCAACAACCCGTCGGCGACGTTGGTTCCCGTCGACGAGCTGCGCAAGCTCGCCGACGCCGCCGCCAAATCGATCGTCGTCGTCGACGAGGCCTACATCGACTTCGCGCTCGCGGACGGGCTCGACGCGAGCCTGCTGCCTTACCTCGGCGAGCACGCGAACGTCGTCGTGCTGCGCACGTTCTCGAAGAGCTACAGCCTGGCGGGCGCGCGTCTCGGGCTCGCGTTCGCGGCGGCGCCCCTCGTCGCCGAGATGATGAAGGTCAAGGACAGCTACAACGTCAACGCGCTCACGCAGGCGCTGGGCACGGCGGCGCTCGAGGACCGCAAGGCCCACGAGGACGCCATGCGCGGCACGCTCGACGAGCGGGCGCGCCTAGAGCACGAGCTCTCGGCGCTGGGCCTGATCTGGCCGGAGTCGCGCGCCAACTTCCTGCTCGTCGAGTTCGGCGACCGCGCCGAAGCCATCTACGGGGCGCTCAAGGACGCCAGCCTCCTCGTGCGCTGGTGGTCCGCGCCCGAGCTGCGGACCAAGCTGCGGATCACCGTGGGCCGGCCCGACCAGAACAACCGGCTGCTCGCGGCGCTGCGGCCGATCCTCCATGCCGGCCTAGTGGTTCACCAGTAGTAGGAGAACCCGAGCGCGAGCGCGTCCACGCGCGTGTACTCGGTGAGCTGTCCGAACGGTGAGCGGCCCACGATCCAATCAAGGGACACGCCCACGGCGTTGGAAGAGGAGCGCTCGGTGTCGAGGTTGTAAAACGCCATGATCGAGGCGTGCTGGATGGGCCACCAGGAATTGGTGGCCGCGAAGGTCGCGGGGCCGGGCTCGGCGCCCATGTGATCGTACCTCCGCTTGCAGAGGAGCTCGTACGCGGCCTCTGCGGCGAAGGCCCCGCGGCGCCTGCGATACCGGCTCGCGCGGTTCCGGGCGGCTTCGTCGGCGCTCTCGGCGGGGTGCAGGCCGGTCGAGCGACGGCGCAAGCTCGCGATGGCGCGCGCCGGCAGCGACGCTCCCTCGGGCGCGTGAACGTTGGCGTTCGAGCCATCGACGGTCGTCCAGCGCAGCTCGGCGCCGGCGCGCCACTCCGACGGAAACGCGCCGTTCGGAAGGGCGCTAAAGAAGTACGCCGAGGCGCCGCCGTAGAGCCGGCCCGAGAGGGACATGACGCCGAGAGGCAAGTCGACGCTCGCGGTGACGGGGAGCCCCTCGTAAGACGGGTTGGCGCGATAGGGCAGCGCCGGGTTGGCCGCCGGCGGCTTCGTCTGGCCCTGGATCGTGGCCGCGGAGAGGACGTATTCGTCGCCGAGGTGCGTGCTCTCGTGGAAGAACCCCGCCGAGAGCGACAGGTGCTCCCAGCCGTCCCACCACGGACGGAAGTCGACCGAGACGCCGAGCCGGAAGTCGGTGTCGATGACGCCCGAGGACTGGCTGTCGAAGTCGAGGAGCATGAAGGCGCCCGCGTCCAGGTTCACCTGCACGCCGCGCGCGTAGCGTGCGCGCTGGGTGTTCACGTCGTACCAGGTGAAGACCGGCATCCGCTCGCCGAAGGCGACGTCCCAGAACGTGTGCTTCCCGTCGGACGTCGCCGCGCGCGCGTCGGAGCCGGGCGCGTCGGGATTCGAGACGTCGTGCAGCGTCCCGGGGACGGCGTCGTCGCGATAGAGCCGCATCCCGAAGTGGGGATCGCGCAGGCCGGCGCGCGTGTGCTCGAACACCGTCTCGCCCGTGGCCCCGAGCTCCCAGCCCGAGTAGGTGCGGGGCGTGGGCGACGTCTCCGGCGCGACGGGGGCCGTCTCGGCGAAAGCCGTCACCGAGCCGAGGCCCGCGAGCGCGGCCGCCGCGCCCAGCGTCGCGCGGAACCAAATCGATCGCCTCGTCGTCTTCGTCTCCACGACAGCGAGGCGCACCGTACCACCGCGCGATCGTCCTCCGCCAGCAATCGACCAACGCCGGTTGGGTCGCCGGGCGACGGTGATCCGAAGCCTCAGGCGCGCAGGCGCTTCTCCATGCGAACGACGGAGATATGGACGCCCTCCGACGCGGACATGAGGCGCTCCTCGCCGCCCAAGGCGCGGAAGCCCGCGCGCGCGTAGAACGCGACGGCGTTCAGCGACATCGCGCCGTGCAGGCGCGCGCAGCCGCGCCGCGCGGCGCGCGCCTCGACGTCGGCCAGCAACGCGCGCCCCACGCCGCGGCCCTGGCACTCGGCGTCGACGAACAAGGCGCGCAGGCGGCTGGTCGCGGCGTCGAGCTGCGCGTACGCGACGATCCGGCCCTCGAGCTCGGCGACGACCGCCTCGTACGGCCCCAACGCCTCGACGAACAGCACGCTCGCATAGCTCTCGAAGACGGCGGCCCTCTGCCCGGCGTCGTAGTGATCGCGGCATCCGAGCGCGATGGCCCGGCCGACGACGCGCAGGATCTCCGCGACGTCCTCGAAGCGCACTGCGCGCGGCTCGAGGAATGGCGGACGCCTCGTCGGGGCCTCGGGTGTGCTCTTCATCGCGCCCCAGTATCCCAGACCACGCGCGCCCGCGCCGCCCCGCTGCCGCGGCGCCACGAACGAGCTAACATGGTGGCCATGAAGCGGACGTGGGTCGTTTGCGTCACGGCATCGATGATGGCGTCGCTCCTCGGCTGCGGCGGACGGCAGAATCTTTTGTTGCCGC
>DATKFB010000658.1:0-8134 GCA_035544435.1 Polyangia bacterium | reverse complement strand
GCGCTCGCCCAGGCGTCGAGCAGCGTCGAGAGCCCCTTCTCGGGCACAAGGCGCCCCACGAAGACCGCCGTAAAGGGCGCGCCCGCGCGGCGCGGCGCGCGCCGCGCAGAGAAGCGCCCCGTGTCGACGGCGTTCGGGAGGACGACGATGCGCGCGGCCGGAAAGCCCTGGCGCTCGAGCTCGCCCGCGATGCGCGTGCTGATGGCCTGGAACGCGGCGCCGCGCCGGAGCAGGCGATGTGCCACGGCGTCGAGCGGTCCGCGATCGGGCGCCATGACGCCCTTCTCGAGCTCCCACCAGCCCGAGATCTTCACGACGACCGGCTTTCCGAGGAGCGAGCCGATGAGACACGCCACGGCCCCCATGTGATGGGCGATGTGCACGTGCCAGGCGTCGTAGCGCCGCCCGCGCCCGAGCAAGAAGACCGCGAGACGCAGGCACATGAACGCTCCGCCGAGGAGAGGCCACTGCGGATAAGCGAGGCGGCCCACTGGAATGCCCGAACAACGCTCGGCGGTGACCTGAGGGCCGAAGGAAAAGAGCGGCGTCATGACGGCCACGGGCTGTCCGAGCCGGATCAGGTGGCGGCAGAGCGTGCGCACCTGGGACTCGGCTCCGCCCCCGCCCCGCTTCGTGAAGTCGCTCTCGAGCACCATGAGGACGCGCAAGGGCCTCGTCTCGCGCGAGGGCCGCTCGGGCCTCGTCGAAGACGACACAGCCGGAGCCGCCGTCGCCGCTGCCCGCGCCCCGCCGTCAGGCGCCATCCACGTAGCTCCGCAGCCAAAGCTCGAGCACGAAGAGGCGGTAGAGGCAATCCGCCCAGTCCCACGCGCCGCGCTCGTGCTGCGCCAGCAGTCCCTCGACGAACGCCGGCTCCCACCAGCCGCGGGCACGCGCGCGCCCGTCGAACAGCGTCTGCTTCACCATGCTCTTGAAGGGTCCGTCGGCGCGCAGCCACACGGCGACCGGGAGGCCGAAGCCCTGCTTCTTCTTGCGCAGGATCGCCTCCGGCAGGATGCCCTTCATGGCGCGCTTGAAGAGGTAACGCTTCTCCAAGCCGCGCACGATCTGGCGTTCGGGCAGGTGGCTCATGTGGGCCACGAGCAGCGGATCGAGGTAAGGGAAGCGCACGCTCACGCCCACGGACTGCGCCGCGCCGTGGACCTTGCGCAGATCGTTCTGCGCGATGGCCATCATGAGGTCGAGGCGCATGATCCGGTGCAGCGGGCCGCCGCTCCCGCCGAGGCGGTACACGTCGCGCATGAACTCGAGCGAGGCGTCGCGGCCCACGGCGCGCCGAAAGTCCGGCGTCAGCAGCTCGTGATAGTGGTCCGACGCGAAGGAGTCGTCGGTGTAAAAGCGGTCGGGGTTGGGCAGCGACGCACGCTCGAAGAAGTTCTCGACCCGGTTGAGGAGGTGATGGTCGCTGCGGCCCGCCAGGCCGCCGACGGCGCGGCCCAGCGCCTTGAGCGGCGCCGGCATGGCGTACCAGGTCTCCATGACCTGATCCTTCGCGTAGCGCTGGTTGCCGCCGAAGATCTCGTCGCCGCCGTCGCCCGCGAGCAGCAGGTGCGCGCCCTTGGTCTGGGCCAGCTCGACGCACGCGAGCGTCGGGATCGCCGAGGCGTTGCCGAACGGCTGGTCGTAGGCGTCCACGACCCGCGTGACGAGCGCCTGGGCGCGCTCGTCCGAGACGGTCTCGAAGTTCGGATCGGCGCCGCAGGCCTCCGCCGCCGTGCGCGCGAAGGCGAGCTCGTCGTAGCGCTCTTCGGCGAAGCCGATCGTGAAGCTCCGCACGCGGCCCCGGCCCGGCTGTCGCGCGAGGATCGAAACGATGCTCGAGCTGTCCGTGCCGCCCGAGAGGAAGCATCCCCAACCCTGCTCGTCGCGCGGCCGGTAGTCTTGCACGGTGGCGACGATGCGCTTGGTGAGCGCGCGCGCCAGGGCGTCGTCGGGGTCGCGCCGATCCTCCGGATACTCCGGCACGTAGTAACGCTCGAGCTTGGGAACGGCGCCTGGGCGCCAGCTCCAGCGCGTCGCGGGCTCGAGGCGCCGGATGTCCCGGAAGATCGTGCCGGGGGCCGGGACCTGCGCGAAGTTGAGGTAGTGATAGACCGAGGAAAGGTCGATCGCGCGCTCGCACCACGGCGAAGCCGCGAGCAACCGCAGGTCGTTCGCGACGAGCACGACGTCGCCGCGGACGAGCGTGTAGAGCGACAGCGACGAGAAATGATCGGTAACGGCGCAGACCTGGCGCTCGCCGGCGTGCCAGATGACTTGCGTGAAGCGGCCGCGCCAGTCGTTCTGGGGTGGCGCGCCCGGCCCGAGGGCGCGGGCCCCTGCCGCGACGTCTCCCGCGACGAGATCGGCGAGGGCGATCCAGCGCGCGCCCGCGGCGTCCGCGCCGCGCTGGACGCCGCCGCGCACGGCCACCTGCGCCGGCTCGGACGGCTCCGAGAGCGCCGTGAACCCGTCCTTGGCGAGGCCGCTCAGCCAGGCGTGCGTGCCCGGGCCCCAGGCAAAGACGAAATCGCCGAGGACGCTAGGCTGCTGAGAGGGTTCGGGCGAGCTCATCGACGGTGCGGGCGATTCGCGAGGTGCTGAAAGAGTGCCTTCGAGGTGCATGTACGTCAAACCCTTGGGCGCGCGGCACCGTCGTCAAGCCCCGAGCAACCGGCGACGCACCGATCGGTAGGCGTCCTCGCCGAGCGCGCGCTTCGCGAGATCGAGGGCCGCGTACCGCACTTGAGCCGCGTACAGCGCGCGCCCTCCCCGCAGCCACGACTCGAGCGTCGCGCCGTCGAGCTTCGCGGTCACGGCCAGCCTGCCGAGAGTGGGCCCATCGCCGGGGCGCACGCGGCCCGGCTTGGAGTTGAGTACGTGCGTGTAGCCCACCTCCCGCGCGACGTCGGCCAGCTCGGCCGGCTCACGTCCGCCCGCGGGCGCGAGCAGCGTCACGGGCCGGCCCACGTGCTCCTCGATCTCGAGGCGCGCGCGCCGCAGATCCTCGCGCAGGCGCGTCGGCGCGAGCTCGGTGAGGAAGACGCGGTGATCGAGGCCGTGCGACTGGATGGACATGCCGCCGTCGGACATCTCGCGCAGCTCCGCCCACGTCGCGAAGCCGGGCGTGCCGACCTGCGCCGGGTTGACGAAGAAGTCGGCCGTGGCCGCCGCGCCGGCGAGCAAGGGAAATCCCACGCGGTGGTTGCTCTGATCCCCGTCGTCGAACGTGACGATGACGCCGCGGCTTCCGGCCAGCCAGTCGCGCGCGCTCACGACCGCGCCCCCTTCGCGCGCGCAAAGCGCGATCTGCGCCGCGAACGCCTCGCGGCCTACCGTGTAATGCGGATCGGCGCCCGCGCCCGCCGCGTCGCCGAGCGCGTGATACATGAGCGCGATCGTCGCGCCGCGAGGCTGAGTGGCGGACGTCGACATCGGGGCCTCAATTGCGCTCGTTGAAGACGACGCCGGCGAACTTCGTGGGCTCGAACAGGTTGGCCGCCTGGGAGATGGCCTCGGGCGTGTCGCGGCCGTACCCCGCGACGAGAATGACGAAGTCGACGAGGCCCGACAGGATGCGGGCGTCCGGTGAGCCCTTGATGGGCGGACCGTCGAGGAAGGGAAAGCACGGGGCCTGGCGCAGCGCCGCCATGACCATGCGCATCGGCTGCGACGAGAAGTACTCGCGCGGCATCACGGCCGGGCGGCCCGCTGGGATGAGGTGCAGCCCCGGGATCGTCGTCGAGCGAATCAGGCGCTGGATGGGCGCGCGCGGCTGCTCGATGTAGTCGAACAAGCCGCCCTCGTCGGCGCGCGTGCCCAGCGCCGCGTCCTGCGTGGGGTGACGCGGGTTGCAATCGACGAGGATCGCCACCCGCTGCTCCTGGAGCGTGAAGGCCACGGCCAGGTTTCGGGCCACGAAGCTCGCGCCCGAGCCGGAGCTCACGGGCACGACGAGGGTCGCGAAGTGGGTCAACCCCACGCCCTCGGCCATGGTCAGCAAGCGCGTGCGCAGCTCGCGAAAAGAGTCGACCTGATCGGGCGTCGCGAGGCCTCGGGGCGCGCGCGGGACCGCGGCCGAGCCCCGTCCGTCCTGACGCGTGAGGCGACCGGCGGGGGCGAGCGCGACGACCTGCGCCTGGGGCCCGCTGTCTCTTTCAGGCCGGTCCTCCGCATCCACGTCCTTCGCGGCAGTCTCGGCGCGCGCGGGGTCCGCCTTCGCGCGGTCGGCCCCGCCCCCGTCGCGCCGTCCCCCGTTCATGACGACATCATCTTGATGACGAAGGTCGCGCCATAGACGAGGAACACGCCGCAGACGAGCAGCGCGACCTGGAGGTCACGCCGGCGCGTGACCGACCGGTGGCGGCTTCCCTCGTACGGAATGCTCACGAGCAAGGGCACGTTCGCGAGGCGCTCGATCTGCTGCGGGGTGCGCACGCGCCGATCGAAGCGCACGATCGCGAAGAGCAAGCCGAGCGGTACGGCGAGCGCGAGCACAAGGCCGATGATCGACAGGTGCAGCAGGCGCAAGCTGCTCGCCGTCGCGGGCACCTCCGCCTCTTCCTGTACCCGCATCGTGAGGCCGCGGTGCTCGGCGTCGAGATCCATCGAGACGCGCGCGTTCTCGCGGCGCTTGAGGAGATCCTCGTAGACCTCGCGCGTCGAGTCGTAGATCCGAAAGAGCGCCGACTGCGTCGTGTCCTGCCCGACGCCCTTCATCTCGGGATCCTTGTCCGTTTCGTCGATGGCACCGCGCGACGCCACGAGGGCCCGCGGCCGCCGTCCCGTCGCGGCGGCGATCTTCTGCTGAACCTGCTCGAGACGCGTCCGAGCAGCCTGTGCGACCTCGTCGTCGAGCGCGGCCGCGGCGGCGCGCGCCTTGTCGAGGTCCGCGCGCGCCTGCTCAGAGCGGCGCAGGTCGTCCTTCGCGCTCGCCAGCTCCCGCCGCGCGCGCCGCACGTCCGGGTGCTCGTCGGTGAACGTGCCCACGAGTTTGTCGAGCTCCGCTTGCGCCTGGACGACGCGGGCGCGGGCCTGTTCCTCGTTCCGGTTGTCCTGGGCGATGGCCGCCTGCGACTTGCGCCCGAGCTGGGCCTCGAGCGTGACCGCCTCGATGCGCAGCGAGGCCAACTGGTCGGGCGTCAAGCGCCCCGCCGCCGCGACGACCGGGGGCGGCGTCTCGGCGGCAGGCGCCCCCGCCGTCCCCGCGACGCGCGCGCCCAGCGCGGGCCGGGGCGATACGCCGCGATAGTAATCGAGCAACTTCTGATGCGCCTCGGTGAGCTTCTGGCCGTACTCCTTGACGCGCTTGTCGATGAACTCGAACGCCTCGCGGCTCTCGCCCGCCTTGAGGGTGTTGCTCTCATCGATGAAGGTCTTGCCGATGAGGTTCGTGATGCGCGCGGCCCGCTTGGGATCCGTGTCGCTGTACGCGATGCGGATGATCTCGTCGTTCTTGTTATCGATCTTGATGCGAGACCGGAACTGGTTGAGCAGCTGCTCCTCGTCCTGCGGGCTGATGCGCGTGGGCATGATGCCCGCCTCGGTCGCCAGCTTGCGCAGGACCTTGTGGCCGAGGACCACTTGACTCACGAGCGCCGTCTGCGCCGTGACCGGCGCCGAGACGGCGCGGCCCTCCATGAGCGGCTTGATGACGTTGTCGACCTCGACGATGATCAACGTCGCGGCGTCCCAGCGTTTGGGCGTCAAGAGCCCGATCGCCAGGCTGAGCAGGGCGACGACGGCGAATAGGATCGTGAGAGGAAGGAGCCTTCGCTTCCCCTCTTTGATCAGCAGCGCGAGAAAGTCCCGCAAAGAGCCGTCGTCAGCCATTGGAATCTAGGGAAACCGGACGGTTAGGAGCCTCTGCACGGCGGTCGGAAGATATCATATGCACGGATCATCGCCACAGCGAGCCCGGAGGGGGACAAAGCAATGCGAAGCGGCGAATCGTCCGTGACGGCGCTCGGCAGCGCGGACGTCCACGTGTGGGTCCTGGAGGCGCCCGAGGCCGCCAGCGACGCGCGCGCCGAGCGCTGCGCCGCGCTGCTCTCGGTGAACGAGCGGGCGCGGATGGGTCGCTTTCATTTCGCCGGTGACCGGCGGCGGTATCTGTTCGCTCACGCACTCGTGCGCACGACCCTGTCCCGGTACGCGCCGGGCACGCCGCCCGCGCGCTGGCGGTTTCGCACCAACCCCCACGGGCGCCCGGAGCTGCCACCGGAAGACGGGGGGCCGCCGTTGCGATTCAACCTCTCCCACACCGAGGGGCTCGTGGCCTGCGCGGTCGCCCTCGACCGGGACGTGGGCATCGACGTCGAGCACCTCTGGCCACAGACGTTCGACCTCGGCCTCGCCCGGCATCACTTCGCGCCCGCGGAGGTGGCCGGCCTTGAGGCGCTGCCGCCTGAGGCCCGGCGGGCCCGCTTCTTTGCGCTGTGGACGTTGAAGGAGGCCTACATCAAGGCCAGGGGGCTGGGACTCGCGCTGCCGCTTGAGCGGTTCGCCTTCGACTTCGAGGGCCCCGCCATCGGCGTCCGTTTCGATCCCGAGATGGGGGATCAACCCGAGCGCTGGCACTTCGCGCGCCTCCAAGCCACCGCCGTTCACGCGCTCGCGTTGGCCGCGCGCCGCGTGCCGGGAGAAACCCTGAGCGTGCGCCTCTGGCCATCGCCCTCGGAATTTCCTTGGACCGACTAGGGGTCGCGACCGGAGGTCGCGAGGTGGAGTTGAATGGCGTGGAGGCCCCAACGTGAGCCCGTTGCCGTTAGGCAGACGGACTCCCAGAAAATTCCCGGGCGGCGGTCGGAATTCCTTGCACGCCGTCCTGGCCAAACGCACATCAGCGGGAGAGACTGTGCGCGCGCTCGCAAGGGCGCCGGGGGATCACGTGATGAGCGTCGATCAACATAGGGTCCAGCAGGGTGCGACCCACGGGCGGGCCGAAGGGCCCGACGACGACGGCGACGACGCGCTCGTCGCCATCATCGGCATGGCGGGGCGCTTCCCGGGCGCGCCCGATCTCGAGCAGTTCTGGCGCAACCTCGCCGGCGGCGTCGAATCGATGCGGCACTTCACCGACGAGGAGCTCCTCGCGGCCGGCGAATCGGCGGCCGCGCTGCGCGATCCCGGGTACGTGCGCGTCTGTCCCGTGCTCGACGACATCGACAAGTTCGACGCTGGCTT
This sequence comes from Polyangia bacterium, assembly GCA_035544435.1. GTDB lineage: Bacteria > Myxococcota_A > Polyangia > Fen-1088 > Fen-1088 > DASZFV01. Next base: position 949 of record DATKFB010000658.1, on the reverse strand, counting down.
CTTCGGCTTTTCGCCCAAGGAGGCGGCCATCAGCGATCCGCAGCACCGGCTCTTCCTCGAGATCGCGTGGGAGGCCTTCGAGAACGCCGGCTACGATCCGGGCCGCGTGCCGGGAGTCGTGGGCGTCTGGGCCGCCTGCGGCCTCAACGCTTATCTCATGCACCACCTCGTCACGAACCCGGACCTCATGGAGTCGGTGGGCGAGTGGCTGCTGCGCCACACGGCGAACGACATGAACTTCCTCGCGACGCGCGTCTCCTACGAGCTCGACCTGCGCGGCCCCAGTATGAACGTCCAGACCGCCTGCTCCTCGACGCTCGTGACGCTGCACCTCGCCGTGCAGAGCCTGCTCGGGCGCGAGTGCGATCTGGCGCTCGCGGGTGGCTCGACGATCTCGCTGCCCCAGCGCGGTTACGTTTACAAGGAGGGCGAGATCCTCTCGGCGGACGGGCACTGCCGGCCGTTCGACGCGCGCTCGAAGGGCACGCTGTTTGGGAGCGGGGCCGGCGCGGTCATCCTCAAGCGGCTCGCCGACGCGCGGCGCGACCGCGACAACGTCCTCGCGCTCGTGCGCGGCTCGGCCATCAACAACGACGGCTCGCAGAAGGTCGGCTACCTCGCTCCCAGCGTCGAGGGGCAAGCGCGCGCGATTGCCGAGGCGCTGGCCGTGTCGGGCGTGCCGCCCGAGACCGTGTCGTACGTCGAGACGCACGGAACGGGGACGGCCATGGGCGATCCCATCGAGGTCGCCGCGCTCACGCAGGGCTACGGCGGCGGGCCCGAGGCGCGCGGCACGTGCGCCATCGGCTCGGTGAAGGGCAACATCGGCCACCTCGACGCGGCGGCCGGTATGGCCGGCCTGATCAAGACGGTGCTGGCGCTCGATCGCGAGTGCCTGCCGGCATCCCTCCACTACAGCCGCCCCAATCCCGTCATCGACTTCGCAAAG
>DATKFB010000657.1:0-13330 GCA_035544435.1 Polyangia bacterium | reverse complement strand
TCCGCGCGGCCCTCGCCAAGAAGGTCATCGCCGTTCCGGGCGAGTTCTTCGACATCAACCCCGGCAAGCGCCGCAGCCAGCACGCGTCGCGCTTCCGCCGCCACGTGCGCTTCTCGTTCGGCCCCTCGATGGAAACGCTCGAGACGGCGCTCGGCCGCCTCGAGGCGCTCATCGCCGAGGCTGCGCGCGCCTGCTGACCCGACCGCCGCGTTCAGGCCCTATAGGCTTCAGTTCTTACAGCAGAGCACGCCGCCGCGGCTCGAGGTCTGTTTCGTGACGACGGTGTACTCGTCGTTGGACGTGCCGATGGGGCCGTCGGCGCACTCCCACGGGTAGAGGTTCTGGCAGTCGCTGTCGCGCAACATGTGCGTGAAGGGCGCGCAGTCCTTGTCGGCGATGCTTCCCACGTTTCCGCAGCCGTAGAGGTTGTTCGTGCCGGGGTAGGTGTTGGTCGTGTCGCACGTCGAGCCGTTCGAGCGCTGGCGGCTCACGAAGAAGCTGGGAATCTCGCCGGCCGTCGCGATGGCGTCGTTGCAGCCGGCGTTCGCCGTCGCCACCGCCACGGCGTGCGCCGTCTGGCACACGCTCCACCCGAGCGCGCACAGGTCCGCGACGGAGCATCCGCGGCCATCGGGCTTCTCACCGTCGTTCCCCGCGTGCCGATCGCATTGCGGCGCGAGCGACGCCGCCGAGGCGAGGCCGGGCACGTCCCACGCGCCGGAGCAGGCCGCGATATTCGGGTACGTTTCCATGTCGATGAAACCCTCGCGCGTTCCGTCGGAGCATCCGGCGCTTGCCGCCTGTCCCGCGGCGCCTGCCGTGCTCGCCCCCGCCGAGCCGTCCGGGCCGCCTGCGCCGCCCGCGCCGCTCGCGCCACCCGTGCCGCTCGCGCCGCCCCCGGCGCCCCCGCTCGCTGAGCCGGCCGTGCCAGCCGATCCGGCAACACCCGTCGTCCCGCCCGCGCCGCCGCCGGAGCCGCCACCCGAAGCCGCGCTCCCCGCGGCTCCGCCCGTCGAGGAATCGCTCGCGGAGGCGTCGGCCATCGGCTGGCCCGCGCCGCCTGTCGTGCCGGCCGTCGCCAAGCTGCCGCCGGTTCCAACGGGATCGGGAGTGATGCCGGCACCCGCCGCGCCGGCCGCTCCCGCCGCGCTCATACCGGCGCTTCCCTGCGGGTGGCCCCCGGCGCCGGAGGCGACGTGACTGGCGTCGATCGATCCGAGGCCGTGATCGTTGAGGGAGCACGAGGTGATCCATGCCACCAACATCCCCGCGAGCAGGTTCCGGTGCACCACCTGCATCTCGCTCGATCTTACCCAGGCTGCGACGCGCTCACAAGCCGTTCTAAAGAGCGCGTCGCGTCGCGCGCGCCGAATTCCTTGAATTCCTTACCTGGGCTCACTTCGACCTACGTTCGTTCGCACGGCGTCTATTCACCCGTGACGACCGGCTCGAACGCCCAGATCCCGAGGGTCACGAAGATCACGTCGACGGCGACGAGGAACTGGGTCCAGAAGCGCGCCCCATCGAGGTCGGGCGAGAGGGGATCGATGAGCTGGGCCGTCCCGCGCGCTCCCGCGATGACGATGGGCACGATGATGGGGTAGAGCAACGTCGCGAGCAGCACGTCGCGGCTGCGCGAGCGCAGGAGCGCGGCCGAGAACACGCAGCCCACGGCGGCGAAGCCGATCGTGCCGAGCACGAGCAACGTCGCGACGGAGCCGAGCTGCTCGGCGACCTTGTTCGAGAACAGGAGCCCCGCGAGGAACGTCAGCACGACCTCGACGACGAGCATGAGCGCCACTGTCGCCGCGAGCTTGCCGAGGTAGATCGCCGCGCGCGACGTCGGCGACAGCAGGAGCGACCGGATCGCTTCGCCGTCGCGCTCGCGGTCGAAGGTGCGGCCGAGGCCCACCGTCCCGGAGACGACGACCGCGATCCACAAGATGCCCGCCGTCACGGGCGAGGGCGGCCGGGCGTCGCCCACGACGAACGCGAAGCTGAAGATCAGCACGACGACGACCGCGAGGAAGGTCATCGTCGCGAGGATCTCGCGGCTGCGCCACTCGATGCGCAGATCCTTGGCGGCGATGCGCGCGACCTGGCGCAGGAAGGACGGGGCGACGGGTGGGGCCACGGACGGCGCCGCCGATGCGGCCGGGGTTCCTGCGTTCGCCGCGGCTTCAGGCATGGGTGCGCTCCGCGTAGAGCGCGCGCAGCGTGTCGGCGCCGAAGCCTCCGGCGCGGCTCTCGTCGTGGACGACGCGTCCGCGGCGCAGCACGACGACGTGCTCGGCGACGGCTGCCGCGGCCTCGAGATCGTGCGTGACAAGCACGACGACGCGCCCGGCGTCGCGCTCGGCGCCGAGCTCGGTCTGCAGCCAGGCCGCGCCCGCGGGGTCGAGGGCCGCGGCCGGCTCGTCGAAGAGCAAGAGCTCGGGCTCGTGCAGGAGGGCGCGCGCCAGTGCAAGGCGCTGCGACATTCCACGCGAGAACGTGCGCGCGGGCGCGAGGGCCGCGACGTCGGCCAGGCCGACGCGCGCGAGCATGGCCTCGGCGCGCGCCGCCGCGTGCGCGATTCCGTAGAGCTGGGCGAACAGCGTGAGGTTCTCGCGCGCCGTGAGCTCGCCGTAGAGCCCGGGCTCGTGGCCGACGTACCCGATGCGCGCGCGCGCCTCCGAGGCGCGGCCGAGCATGAGCTCGCCCCAGCGGACTTCGCCCGCCGACGGTGGCACGAGGGTCGACAGGATCCCGAGCAAGGTAGTCTTGCCCGCGCCGTTCGGACCGAGGACGGCGCTCACCTGCCCGGGCGCGAAGGTCGTGCTCACGTCGACGAGCGCGCGCCGACCCGCGTACGTCTTGCCGACCTGCCGCAGGGCGAGCGAGGCCGTCGCCGTCATGGCGCGTGCTGCTCTTCGAGGGCGGCGAGCTGCTGGTAGACACCCTCGAGCTTGCCGACGAGCTCGCGACGGCGCTCGGGCGTCGCGCCCATGGCGCCCGCACGCGCCTGGCGCTCGACGGCGACGAGCTCGGCGAAGAGAGTCTCCCGCCGCGCCGTGAGCCGGTCGCGCTCGCTAAGCGCCGCCTTCCGGGCCTCGCCCTTCGGCCGGCGCCCGAACGCGATGGCCGCGCCGATGAGCGCGAGCGCGAGCACGCCCGCGACGGTGCGCCCCGTGTGGTCCGTCGAAGGCAGCCCCGTGACGGTGAACGAGATGACGCCGCCGGGCGCGACGGCGGCGCCTGGCATCACCCAGTATTTTCGCCCATTCAGCTCGCGAGACGCGCGCGCGCCCACGCCCGTTCCCGTGATTTGGAGGCCGGGAATCTGCTCGGTGATGAGCGTGAAGAGGCCGATGCCCGTGGGCACGGGCTGGACGAACTCGCGCGTGTCACCGTGGTAGGGCATGACGAAGCCGAACGACACTTCGTTGCCGGCGGTCTTGGCGTCGGCCTCGCCGAGGGCGCTCTTCGGCGAGATCACGCCGTGAATGGCGACGCCGCGGTTCTGGCGGATCTCCACCTTGCGGTCGCCCTGGGCCGCCTCCGCGCCAGTGAACTCGGCGGGCAGCGGGATCTCGATGGCGCCCGGGCCCGGGTCGAAAAGCTTTGGGGAGTTGTTCTCGAGCGGCAGGATCTCGAGGAACTGGAGCGTGTCCTCGCGCATCTGCAAAATTATGCGCGCGCCCTCGCCGATCGTGATGACCGACGGCTCGCCCGTGCGCTCGAGCGCGTGGATCTCGGCGCGCGTGCCGCCGTCTTCGGGCATCGCGAAGGGACCGGTCCCGATGTGCATCCCCTTCCAATCCGTGACGGCGGCGTAGCCCGTCGTCTTGCCCGTCGGCAGGTCGGTGAAGCGGGCGACGCCCGACGGGTTGGTCTGGGCGTGGCGGACGTCGACCTTGTTCGATGTGTCGACCGAGCCGAGCGTCACGGGATGGTTCGGGATCGGGCGGCCGTTCTCGTCGATGAGCGTCACCTCGAGCGTCTTCGTGGGGAGCGACGCGTCGGCGCGTGCCGAGCCCGTCGTCGAGCCGATCGCGAACGGCTGGCTGTCGGCGGCCGCGGGCGCGGCGTCGGACGGGGCCTCCTCCGCGGAGGCGGGGCCGAGCGCCGCGATGAGCATCGTGCGCACGCCGCCCTGCGCGGGGATGGGGAAGCTCGCGGTCTTGAGTGGCTCGCCGTCGACCGTGACCTCGGCGTGGAACTCGTCGCCGGGCGCGAGGCTCTCGAAGAGGGCGCGGCCGCCCGCGTCGGTCTTGGCGGTCCGCTTGCGAAGGTCGCCGCCGGAGTTCTTCGTGATGGCGACCACCTCGACGCCGGCCACGGCGTTCGCCGGGATCTTGCGCGCGACGCGCACGCTCACCGTCCCCGCCGCCATGCCCTGATCCGGCAGCGGCTGACCCGAGATCGCGCGCAGGTTGGGCATGCCGCCGCCTCCGGCGGCGAACCGTTGGGCCGCGGCGCGCGGGGCCGCGAGCCCCAACGCGACCACGGTCAGGAGGACTTGAGCTTTCCGCCGCATTTCTTGCAGAACTGCGCGTCGTCGTCGTTGCGCGCGCCACACGATTTACAGACGCTGGCGGCCAATTGCAACTGCACCTCCGCTGGCGCGACGCCGGCCGCGCTCTCGGCCCGCGGAGCTGGGCTCTCGGGCGCGACGGCGGCCTCGGCGATCACGACCCGATCGCGCAGCTCGCGCTCGATGAGGGGGCGGAAGTTGTCACCCGCCTCGAGCTCGCCGATGAGGCGCAGCGCGCGCGTCCGGTACCGCTCGACCATCTCTTTGTAGTCGGGCTCGGCGATCTTGCGCATCTGGTAGTCGAGCTCGACCTCCTTGATGGCCTTGAGCACGAGCTGCTTCTCGCGCTCGAGCTCCTTGAGCCGTCCGCTCGAGCGCGGCGCCACGGCTTGCACGGCCAGCTCGGCGCGCGAGAGCGGATCGAGCATACGCCAAAGCGCGATGCCCGACAGCACGAGCGTGAGCCCGCCGAGGCCCAGCACGACGAGCGGCGGTCCGAAGCGCATGTGCATGACGCCGACGCCGTAGCCGACGGCGACGACGGCGCCGCCGAGGCCGAGCGCGAGCGCCGGGATGCGCCGCCGCGCGCGCCGAGACGGGGCGGGCGCCGCCGCGGGCTCCGTCGCGCGCGCCGGGGTGCCCGCCGAGAGGATCTGTTCCTTCAATCTGGTTCTCGCAAGCTGGTTCTCGCAAGCCCGTCGGGTCAGTCCAGGTTGCGCAGCTCGTCTTCGAGCTTGTCGGCGAGCTCGGAGTCCTCGGCGAGCGAGCTCGGCGGCGACGCGACGGGGACGTTCGGCGCCGGGGGCCGGCGCGTGATCCGCCAGGCGCCGTAGACCATGCCGACGGCCGCGAGCGTGCCGAGGCTGTAAGGCAGCAGCCAGGCCAGGCGGTTGAAGCCCTTGTCGATGGGCGACGCGAGGGCGATCTGGCTCCCGTACTTCTTGATGAAGTACTGGATGATCTGATCGCGCGTCTGCTGCTGGTCGAGCAGGCGGCGAATCTCGATGCGGTCCTGGATGGCGTGGCCGCAGTTCTCGGAGGCGCACTCGATGAGCATGTGGCGGCAGCTTCCGCACTGGCACACGATGTTGCGCACGAGCCAGTTCTCGTCGACGCCCACGGGGCTCGGCGCCTCGCCCTGGCTCTCGAGCATGACGGGCGGCTGGCCCTGGCCCTGGGCGAACGCCGGGCGCGCGGCGAGCGCCGTGGCGAGGCCGATGCCGAGCCACAACGTCAAGCTCGCGACGCCGGGCGAGCGGCCCGCGGGCACGGCGGCCGCCGCCTTGGCCGTCATTCTCTCGAGCACGCTGTCGGGTAGCAGGGCGATGCCCGTGCCCATGGCGAGCAGCATGAACCCGAACCAGATCCAGTCTACGACCGGGTTGATGACGACCTTGATGATCGCCGTGCCGTGCGCCAGGTCGTAGCCGGCCAGCGTGAGGTAGAGGTCCTCGGCGGGCGCGCGCCGGATCGCGACCTCCGTCGTCGGCTCGGCCTCGTGGCCGTGGAAGAACCACTTGGCGGGCCGCAGGTGGTCGATGACCTTGCCGTTCACGAGGACCGTGATCTCGCCCGTGAGCATCTCCTTTTGACGATCCTCCTCGTGGGCGAGGCGGTCGAAGCGGACGAGGTACTTCCCGACGGTGTTCTCCTGGCCGGCCGAGACGCGCAGCTCGCTCTCCTTCTGATAGGCCGTGCCCGCGAAGCCGATGAACATGAGCACGATGCCGACGTGCACGATGTAGCCGCCGTAGCGCCGCTTGCCCTTGAGCACCATGCCCAGGACCGCGGACACCGCGTCGCTGCCGGTGTTGCGCTTGCGGATGGCGATGCCGCGCGCGAACTCCTGGGCGATCGTCGTCGTCGTGAAAGCGCAGAAGCCGAAGCAGATCACGGCGGCCCAAGACGTCTGCAGGCCCACGGCGGCGCAGACCGCGATCGTCGCCACGGTCGCGACGAGCGGCCACATGAACTGATAGCGCAGGTGCGAGGCCGTGGCCTTGCGCCAAGCGATGCCCGGACCCACGCCCGTGAGGAACAAGAGCACGAGGCCGATGGGCACCATCCACTTGTTGAAGAAGGGCGGCCCCACCGTGATGCGCTCGCCGAGCAGCGCGTCCGATAGCGTGGGGAACATCGTCGCGAACATGATGAAGAAAGCTGCAAAAAGCAGGATCCAGTTGTTGACAGTGAACGCCGCCTCGCGTGACAGCCACGAGTCGAAGGTCGTGCGCGCGCGCAGCTCGGGCATCCGCTTGATGACGAACCCGAAGCTGACGATCAACGTCGTGACCATGAAGATCGTGAAGATCCACGCCAGCTTCGTGTCCTGACCGAAGGCGTGCACCGACTGCACGATCCCCGAGCGCGTCATGAACGTGCCGAAGATCGTGAGGAAGAACGTCAGGATGATGAGAGTGACGTTCCAGATCTTCATCATGCCCCGGCGCTCCTGGATCATGATCGAGTGCAGGAACGCCGTCGCCGTGAGCCAGGGCAGAAACCCCGCGTTCTCGACGGGATCCCAGCCCCAAAAGCCGCCCCAGCCGAGCTCCTCGTAGGCCCAGAGCATGCCGAGCGTCAGGCCCATCGAGAGGAAGAACCAGGCGCCGAGCGTCCACTTGCGCACCGAGGCGATCCACGCGTCGTCGAGCTGGCCCGAGATGAGGGCCGCGAGCCCGAACGCGAACGGGATGCTCATGCCGACGAAGCCCGTGTAGAGCGACGGCGGGTGCGTCACCATGTAGGCGTTCTGCAGGAGCGGGTTCAGCCCCTTGCCCGCCGTCGGAATGTCCGTGAGGAACGTGTCGAACGGGTTCTTGTGGAAGACGATGACGTAGAGGAAGAAGTCGGCGATCGCCATGAGGACGACGACGACGTAGGGCAGAAGCTCGCGGTGGCGGTGGCGGTTCGTGTACACGGCGACGGCCGAGAACACCGACAGAAGAAAGACCCACCACAGGATCGAGCCGTCGAGGCCGCCCCAGTAGGCCGTGATTTGGTAGAAAAGCGGTGACGAAGAGTCGGAGTAGTGCTGCACGTACTTGATCGAGTAATCGTGCGTCACGAACGCGTAGATGAGCGCGACCGACGACAGCCCCAACACGCCCGCGAGCGCGTAGACCCCCGCCCGCCCCGACTCGATGAAGCGCCGGTTCCCGCGCCGCGCGCCGATGAGCGATATCACGCCGGAATAGGTCGCGACGACGAGCGCGATCAGCAGGGTCAGCGTTCCGAATGCAGCCATGACGTGCCTCCAGCGGATCCGGGCTGGCGCGGCGCGATGCCCGCGCGGGTCGCCCGGAAGTCCCTGCAACCTAACACAGAATTTACCGTCCGCACCGGGCCGTCGGCGGCTAGAGAAGAAACTGCCCGCGCGCGCCGGCTATTCCCTCGCTGGCGCCGGCTGTTCCCTCGGGTAGGGGAATTCCGGCGTAGGCGACGTCGGCTCGGTGTCGTGGAACTTGCGCAAATCGAGGACGATGTCGCCGTCGGGCGCCTCCGAGACGATGTCGACGAAGCGCCGTCCCCAAAGGAGCTGGTGCGCAAAGTAGCGGTGGCCGGCGTGCACCGTCTGCATCGAGATGTCATCGAGGCCGACGACGAGGATCTGCAGCTCGATCTCCTTCTCCGCGGCCGACTCGGGCGTCTCGCCGAAGAGCGGGCTCGAGGCTTCGATCGTGTGCATGGCCACCCAGGCGCGCGACAGCGACAGTAGGTGGTCGCGCTGCAGCTTGAGGTCGAGCGTGCGATAGAAGGTCTCGCCCTCCGTCGTCTTTTCGGTGCGCCCAAGGGCGACGCGCAGGTGGGCGCCCACGATTTGGTTGCCGCGCTGGTTGCTGAGGCGGAACATCAGTGTCGGCACGCCGTTCATGGGGCCGATGACGGCCTCGTTCGTGAAAATCACGCGCGCCGTCGAACGCGAGAACTTCGCGAACACGAGGCCCGTGACGAGCGCCGTCAGCGTGAGACCCACGATGGTCTCGACGACGACGACCGCGTTGGCAGCGGGCGATTCGGGCGACAGCGCGCCATAGCCGATCGTGCCCATGGTCTGCACGCTGAAGAAGAAGGCGTCGAGGAACGATCCGGGCGCCGCGTGAGAGACGCCGCCGACGATCAGGAAGGCCACGGCGAAGACGGCGTTCGCGAAGAGGAAGACCCCCGCGATGAGGGCGAAGGTCACCCACCAAGGCAGGTGCAGCAGCGCGTGATAAAAATCGCGCAGCGGCGTCGGGCGATCGCCCAGCACGCGGAAGCCGTAGCTCGCGCCCGGAGTGACGATCCGGCGGGTTTTTCGCTCCCTCTTCACGGACCGAACATGTTACGGCGGAAGATGCGCGCGCGATATGCCGTGGCGACATTCGGCGATTTGATCGATTCTGGAAGGCGATCGATGAAGGGAACTATGTCATGAGGTGGCCCGGGGCCGAAGTCGTCATCCTGTCCGTACTGCTGCTCGCTTGCAGTCAGAGCACCGGCGGACGGTCCAAAACGGCCGCCGCGGGCGCGGTCGCCACGCAAAGGGCGGGGACGAGCGCTTGTGATGCGCCGGGGCTCGTGTGGAAGACGGGGTCGAAGACGACCTTCACGTCGTACCCGGCACCCGGCAGTGAAGAGTGCATCAAGTACAGCGGGTGCCAATATGAAGGGCAGTTCGCCGGATGCGACAAGACGAAGCCGCTCACGTGGGTGATGTCTCACGACATCGTCGCCGCGTTCCCCGATTTCACCGCGTTGAAGCTCCACGACCTCTGCCTCAAGTCCAGCACCGGAAAGACGATCGTCGTCACGGTCCTCGACACGTGCGGCGACAGCGACTGCGGCGGTTGCTGCACGGAGAATAAGGGCACCGCCACGGAGCTCATCGACGTCGAAAGCTTCACGGACAAGCGCTGGGGCGTGCCGGACGGACCTATCCAGTGGGCCGACCTCGGCCCGACCAAGAGCAGCGGCTGCGAGTAGCGCGCCGCCTCTTTCGCAGCCGACTGCGCGCTTCAGTCGAGGCGGTACACTTCCAGGCGGGATGATCTTCGATCCGCGCTCCGACCCTGACGTGCCTCCCGGCATGTCGATCGAGCTCCTGCAAGAGCTCCACCTCCTCACGCGCGATGGGCACCTCAATGCCGACGCGCGCCGGAAGCTCAAGCAGATCCGTCACCTCGTCGGTCTCCTGCGCCCCGCGCTCGACGACGCGCTCGCGCGGCACGTCGAGCCCGCGATCGTCGACTGTGGTGCGGGAAAGAGCGCGCTCGGCGCGCTCCTCTACGAGCTCGTCCTCAAGCCGGCCGGGCGCGGCGCGCTCTACGCTGTCGAGTCCCGTCCGGAGCTCGTGGCGGGCGCCGCCACCCGGGCCACGCGTCACGGCCAGGATCGCTTCCGCTTCGTCGCGGGCCTCATCGCCGACGCCGACTTGCCCGACCGCCTACAAGTCGTGACGGCGCTGCACGCGTGCGACACGGCGACCGACGACGCCCTGGCCCTTGCGATCGCGCGCGGCGCTGACCACGTCGCCGTCGTGCCGTGCTGCCAGGCCGAGGTCGCGCGCCAGCTCGCGGCGACCTCGGACCGCGATCGCGCGGACGAGGCGCTCATCCGCCACGCGCTTCACCGGCGCGAGCTCGGCTCGCACCTCACGAACGTCGTGCGCGGGCTTTGCCTCGCGGCGCACGGCTACAAGGTCACCGTGACCGAGCTCGTGGGGTGGGAGCACTCGGCGAAGAACGAGCTCGTCCTCGGCGCCCGCGTGCACCGCTTCCACGCGGAGAGCCGCGCGACGCTCGCGCGCCTGCTCGAGCGCTGGCGCGTCGAGCCCGCCCTCGTGCGCCTGCTGCGCGCCCGCGGGCTGGATCCGTGCGCGCCCGTCTCTTGACCCGGTTCCCGAATCAGACGACGAGCGACGCGTCCGCAGCGGGCGCGCCGCCCGCGCGCTCGAGGAGCGTCGCCACGGGCACGGCGGCCGCGCCAGCGGCGCTCTTGAGCCGCATGGCGAACAGCTCCTTCGGTCCTCCCACGCGCGCGAGCTCGCACGAGCCCGCGAAGAGCTTCTTCCCCAGCGCTTCGACCTCTTCCTTCAACGCCGCGAAGGTGGCGTCGGTGTTGGGCGCCGCGAGGCGGTCGTTGACGCGGAAGAGAAGCTCGTCGGTCGCGAACGTGAGTTTGCCGCCGAACGCCGGCTCCTTCTCGAGCAGCGCCGCGGCGTGCAGCGCGCGCCGCGCGAGGTCCGACAGGCGCTCGCCCGCCGCGGGCCCCGAGCGCTTGCGGTTGTGGAGCAGGCCGAGGCGGCCCTCGCCCTCGTCGAGGAAGTAGTCCGAGCCGTGGCCGATGAGGACGACGCCGGGCCCCTCGGGCACGTGGCCGTAGTTGGCGACGTCGATCATGAGCTCGGGCAGCGCGCGATCTTTGATCCAGCGGTGGAAGACCGGGATGACGGCCTCGGGCTCGACGGCGCGCGCGGAGGCCGGCGTCAGGTAGATCTTCAGTTGGAGCTTGTGCGCGTTCATCGTGGGCGGCGATCCTCGCGAGGTTATGCCGGGGGTAGGATCCGGGTGGGGCCGGAGAGCTGTGAGCCGAGGCGCGTGTAGCACTGGTGGGCGGCGTCGATGAACATCGTCGCCTCCTCGATGAGCTGGTGGACGCTCTCGGGAGTGGCGGCGCGTGCGCGCGCGTCGCCCGCGCCGTTGCCTTGCGCGTCGTGCGCGCGGAAGAAGTACTGCGCGAACTTCGGGCCCGCGAACGGGTCAAAGAAGAGCTGCGTGTCGTAGTAGTGCTTGCGGAACTCGGTGACGATCTCGTCGGCGCCCGTGCCGCTGTGGATGTTGGCGTTCTTTTCCTTCACGAGGGCGCGCGCCGCGATGAGCATCGAAGAGAACGCGCGCGCGCCCGCGCCGTCGAGCTGCTTCTCGTCGAGCAGGATCTGCGACTCGAAGAGCTCGCGCTCGGCCGAGGCGAGCTCGACCTCGACCAAGGGCACGACCTCGCCCGCGCACTCGCCCTCGCCCATGTCGGAGATCGTGTACTCGCGCGGATCGCCCCAGTCGCTGTAATAGCTCGGGTCCTGGTCGTAGGTCGGCAGGACCTGCAGCTCCTCGACCATGGCGCGGATGGTCTTCTTGCCGATGCGGTTGGCGAAGTCGGCGAAGGACTCACTGCCCTGGCGCTCCCTCGCGAAGCGCTCCGTGAGGCGCTTGACGATCTCCGGCACGCGCTTCGAGGGCACGGCGCCGATGGCGAGGCCGTAGGCGCCGGCGTTGTTCGTCCACTGGCCGCCCACGACGAGCTGAAAGTGGGGGACGCGCCGCCCGCCGACGTTGCGTGAGACGCCCAGGAAGCCGAGGTCGGCGACGTGGTGCTGGCCGCACGAGTTGAAGCAGCCGCTGGCCTTGATGTGCAGGTGCTTGGCGTTGGGATCTTTGTCGAGCCCAGAGGTCCGGATGTGCCTCGTGAGCTCGGCCGCGAGCGCGCGCGACGACGAGATGCCGAGCTTGCACGTGTCGGTGCCCGGGCAGGCCGTGATGTCGCTGATCGTGCTCGCGCCCGGCTGCGCGAGCTTGATGCGCACGAGCTCGGCGTAGACGGCGGGCAGGTCGACCTCGCTCACCCAACGCAGGAGCAGGTTTTGTTCGACGGTCGTGCGCATGGCGTCGCCCGTATACGCGCGCGCGACGTCGGCCAGCGCGCGCGCCTGCTCGGACGTGAGGTCGCCGAGCGGGAGCGTGACGACGGCCATGACGTAGCCCGGCTGGCGCTGGCGGACGACGTTCGTCTCGCGCCAGGCCGCGAAGCCCTTGTGATCGAAGCCGGCCGGGTACGGGCCGGCGGGCAGCGGGCCGGCGGGACGGATGGGCTTCTCGTCGGTGGCGTGCAGGTCCGCGAGGAAGGCCGTCCAGCGCGGATCGGGCCGCAGCTTGGCGCGCTCCTCCCACACGAGGCGCTTCGTCTCATCGATGCCGAGCTTCTTGACGACGAACTTGAAGCGCGCGCGCGCGCGGTTGGCGCGCTCGCCGAGCCGCGAGAAGACGCGGCTCACGGCCTGCGAGATCGGCAGCAGCTCCTCCTCGGGCAGGAACTCGTCGAACACGAGCGCGTGCTGCGGCACGGCGCCGAGGCCGCCGCCCACGACGAGCTCGAACCCGCGCTTCGTCTCGCCCCCCTCGACGCGCGTGCGCGCGATTGCGCCGAGGTCGTGGAAGTTCGTCACGCCGCAGGCGTTCTCCTTGCAACCCGAAAACGCCACCTTGAACTTGCGGCCGAAGTCCTGCGTGTCGTCGTGGCCCAGCAGGAAGAAAGTCAGCGCGTGCGCGTACGGCGTGACGTCGAACTTCTCCTCGTTGCAGACACCGGCGTACGGGCACTGCGTGACGTTGCGGACGGTGTTCCCGCAGGCCTCGCGCGTCGTGATGCCGACGGCGGCCAGGCGGCGGTGCATGTCGGGCGTGTCCTCGATGTGCACGAAGTGAAGCTGGAAGTCCTGGCGCGTCGTCACGTGCAGGATGCGGTCGGAGTACTCCTCGGCGACGTCGGCGAGCGCGTCGAGCTGGTCGCAGGTGAGGCGGCCGTATGGGATCTTGATCCGCTGCATGCCGGGCGCGTCCCACATCGTCATGGGGCCCTTCGTGATCTCGCCCGACGGGAACACGAGCGCCTGCGTCTTGTCGCCGTCGTGGCGCTGGCCGTTGTCGTAGCGCTGGCCGTAGGCGCCGCGGCGGAGCCGGGTCTCGGCGAAGACCTTCTCGTCGATCTTGCCCTGCTTGCGCAGCGTGATCTCGTTCTCGAAGATCTCGATCTCACGGCCAAGGTCAACGGGAATCCGCT
>DATKFB010000656.1:0-2974 GCA_035544435.1 Polyangia bacterium | reverse complement strand
GTCGACGTGTGGCTCAACAACCCGCGGCGGCCACAAGAAGCCAGCGGCACGAGCGGCCAGAAGGTGCTGCTCAACGGCGGGCTGAACTTCTCCGTGCTGGACGGGTGGTGGGGCGAGGCGTACGACGGGCTCAACGGCTTCGCGATCGGCGACGGCGTCACGCACGTCAACACCGACGAGCAGGACCGGCGCGACTCGAGCTCGCTCTACGACACACTCGAGAACCTCGTCGTGCCGCTCTACTACGATCGCGACGACCAGGGCGTGCCGCGCGGCTGGGTCGAGCGCATGAAGCGCACGATCCGCACGCTCGGGTGGCGCTTCAACACGGATCGCATGGTCATCGACTACACGCGCGAGTGCTACATGCCCGCCGCGGGCGCCCAAAGCTGCGCCATGCCCAAATGAGCGCGGGGAGGGCGACGCCCTCCCCCCCCGACGGCATGCATCGGCTCCGAGGAAGAGGACGCGTCACGAAGGTGGCGCGTCGGTAATTTGGCGCGCGCCCTTTTTCACGAGCCGCCCTCAATCCGCTTCCACGGTCGGTCGATGTGGGGCATATGCGGCCGAACGGATCGAAGAGGCACAAGCAGACCACCTGGCGCGTGCGCGCCGTGCAGTTGGCCCTCGCGCTCGCGGGCACGGGGCTCATGACGGCGATCGCGGCGGCCGCCATCGGCGCCAATCAGGGAGCGCAGGGCGACGGCGCGATGGCCGCCACCATCCTGGCCCAGCGAATCTCGGAAGGCGTGGCCGTCAGACCCGCCCCCGGACCGCAGAGCGACGCGACGACGCGCGACAAGATCCTCGGCGAGGCCGCGATGCTCGAAGCGGACATGAACCGCATGGTCACGATCACGGAGAAGCTGCGCGTCGACGCCTACAAGGCGAAGGACATCATTCGGCTGAACACCATCTCGGGCAAGCTCGACGACATGAAGTCGATCATGATGATCGCGACCCCCGCGTTCAAAGTCCTCCGCCAGCCTGGACAGGATCTCTTCGTGATGCGGTCCAAGCTCAACATGATCCGGCAGGGGTGGGAGCGCATGAAGGAGGCGCTGGCCGCCGCCGAAGCGGCCGAGGGCGACAGCGTCGATTCCATCGCGGCCGCGCTCGGACCCTCGAACGCGGAGACGAACCCCTCGACGGGCTCCACCGATCCGACTGCGCCGCCCTCGCCGACGGCGGACTTCGAGCGCCCTGGCCAGGCCAGCCCCTATAAATGAGGGCGCGCGGCCCCGGCGCGTGAGCGCGGGCGACCGCCGTGGCGCCGTGCCTTGTCTGGGGGCGTCGCCGTCGAGTTAGTGTAGCGGCGGTGTACGAGCCGCTGCCGACGTTCCTGTTGAGGGCGCCCCTGCTGCGCGAGCGCGACTGGCGACGGCCGGGCGCGCTCGCGTCGCACGGGCTCGGCGCCATGGCCATCGCCCTCGCGAGCGGGCGCCTGGCGGCGGCGGCCGATTCGCCGGAGCGCCGCCGCGCCCTCGAGCGCTACGGCCGACGAGCGGCGTTCCGGGCGACGCCGTCGGGCTTATTGGCCGGCGTTTGCCTCGGCACGCTCGGCGCGACGACGCGCGTGGCGACGGGCACGCCACGCGCGACTCTCGCGCCGACGTGGGCGCGCATCGCCGCGCTCGGGCGGGCGTTGCTCGACGACCCCGCGGCGCGCGCCCGCGCGAGGCTCCGCCTTGCGCCCTCGCTCGTCCGGACCGCGACGACGGCGCGCTGGTTGGCGCCCGCCGAGCCCTTCGCCGAGGAGCGCGTCGCGGAGCTCGACGAAGGCCTCGCCGCCATCCTCGACCGGACGAACGACTGGACGGCGTGGCCGGAGGCGCGCCGCGCCGCCCGCGCCGCCGGGCGCGGCGCCGATGGCGAGGATCTGGACGATCTCCTGCTCGTCCTCGTCGACGAGGGCCTGCTCCAGGCGGACGTCACGCCGCCCCTCGTCGGTCCGGACGCCACGACGTGGATGCGCGCGCGCCTCGCGCGGCTCGGCCGCGCCTCCCTCGCGCGGGCGCTGGGCGGCGCCCAGCGCGCGCTCTCGCGCGGCGACCTCGCGCTGGGCGACGCCGTCCTCGCCTCCCTGCCGGGCGGGACGGTCGCCACGGGAGTGCACGGCGTCCTCGTCCACCGTCCGTCGCGCGCGCCGTCGCTCGAGCGCGCCGTCGTCACGCGCGCGGCCGCGCTCGCGCCTATGCTCTTTCGACTCCAGGACGCGCTCACGCCGCCAGCGAGCGAGCGCCTCGCGCAGCCCGCCGTCGGCGAGAGCCTCGAGGCCGCGACGGAGCTCTTCGGGGCGGGCGCGCTCGACCTCGGCGCGCTCGCGGCGGGCGACTACGGCGTCCGTCCCGCCGGCGACGAAGGCGACGGCGGCGCGCGACCCGAGCCCACGGCGCCGCCGGCCCTCCTCACGACGCTTGTCGACGCCATCGTCGGGGCCGCACGCGCGGGCCGCGCCGAGGCCGCGCTCGACCTCGACGCCCTGGCCGCGGCGCTGGGCGACGTCGGGCCGGCGCCGCCGCCGACGTGCGAGCTCTTTCTCGCGCCAGTCGCGGGCCGCCGCGCGCGGAGCAGGGGCGAGGGCTGGCTGCTCGGGCTGCATGCGCCCGCGGGCGCGTCGTGGGGGCGGTTCGCCGCGGCCCTCGGGGCGCCCCTCACTCGCGCGCTCGACGCGCTCGCGACGGCCGAGCGTGACGCGCGACCGGAGCAGGAGGCGCTCGACGTGGCGTTCGCGCCCTCGCCAGCGCTGGCCGATCTCTGCGCGCACCCGCGCGTGCGGCGGCGCGCGCTCGCACTCACGACCTGGCCCGCGGGAGACGACGCCGACGACCTCGCCGTCGCCGATCTTGAGCTCGTCGCCGATCCAGGCGCCGAGACCCCGCTCGCCTTGCGGCCGCGCGCGGGTGGCGGCCCGGTCGTTCCGTCGCCGCTGGCGCGCGTGCGCTCGACGACGGCGCCCGCGGGGACGACGCGC
>DATKFB010000655.1:0-4064 GCA_035544435.1 Polyangia bacterium | reverse complement strand
CCGAGGGCTTGTGCGCGCCCGCGGCGCGCAGGCGCGCGACCTCGGCCTCGAGCGCGCCGGCGCGCGCGCGGCTCGCCCCGAGCTCGTCGGTGGCCTTGGCGAGCGCGTCCGTGCTCTGCGCGGCGGCGCCCGTGAGTCGCGCCAGATCGCCTCGGACTTGGTCGCGCTCGCGCGTCGCTTGGTCTTTCGAGCGCGCGAGCTCGTCGCGCTCACGCGCCAAATCGGCGAGGCGCCGGTCCATCGCCGCGACGTCGACCTGCGCGGCCGGGCTCGGGCTGGTCGCCGCCGCCTGCTTCTTTTCGTGCTCGAGCCGCAACAGCTTGCCCTCGAGCTCGGCGAGGCGCGTGCGCCGCGTGCGGTCGGCCTCCTCGAGGCCCTTGGCGCTCTTGCGCAGCGTCGCCGCCTCGGCCGTCGCGGCGCTGGCCGCGGCCTCGGCCACTCGGACGGCGTCCTCGAGCTCGGAGACGAGGGCGGCCTGCTCGGCCACCGACGCGCGCAGCTCCGTCACCTCGTCGACGTGCGCGCCCGCCGCCTTGTGGAACTGCTCGACGGCCCGCGCGCGCGCCGTACGGGCCGCGTCGAGCTCGTCGGCCTGCGAACGGCCCGTATTGTCCGAGATCACGGCGCGCCCGATGGTCTGCCGCAGCCTCTCCTCGAGCTCCGACAGCCGCCAGACGAGCTCCTGCTTCTCTCCCTCGAGCTTCGCGATGCGCTCGTCGCGCCGCGCGAGCGTCGACTCGCGCTCGTCGAGCGTCCGGGCCTGACCGCCCGCCTCCTGCACCTGCGCGCGCAGGCGCTCGACCTCGCGGCGCTCGCGCGCCGTGGCCTCCTCCGCCTGCCGCAGCCGCTCGAGCACGTCGTCGAGCGCCGCCTGGCGCTCGCGCCCGACGGCCGCGACCTCCTCGAGTCGCTGCTCGGCGGCGCTCGCGCGCGCCTCCGCCTCCGCGACCTCGACGCGCGCCCGCTGCGCGTCGACGCGCTCCGCGGCGGCGGCCGGCGCGGGCGCGTGCAGGCCCGCCGCGAGGCGCGCCGCGACGGCCGACATCTCCTCGGCCGTGCGCCGGGTGAGGCTCATCACCGATTCGTCGGCGTCGGCCAGCGCGCGGCGCAGCTTGGCGAGCTCGGCGTCGAGCGCGGCGCGATCCTCGGCGGCGCGGCGCAGGCGTCCGCGCAGCTCTTCCATCTCCTCGCCCTGGGCCCGCGTGATGCGCGTGGCCGAGTCGGCCTTCACGGTCACGTCCTCGAGCTTGCGGCGCAGCTCGGCGCCGCGCGCCTCCGCCTCGTCGACGCGCGCGCGTCCCCGCCGCTCGGCCTCGTCGAGCCGCCGCTCGGCGGCGGCCAGGCGCGCCGAGCTGCCGTGGTCGTCGCCCTCGGCGACGGCGGCGAGCTTCGCCTCGATGGGCGCGAACGGGACCTGAACGAGCGCATAGCCGAGATCCCCGACGCGCTCACTCCCCGCGACGGCAACGTAGGCGCCGGGCGGCTCGACGCCGCCCTCGACGAGGCGCGAATCGACGCGCAGCCCCTCGCCGTTCGCCTCGAACTCGACGACGCCGAAGGCCGCGAACGGCGTGACGCCGAACATCTGCAGGGCCGCGAAGTGCGGCAGGAGCGCATCCGAGAGCTCGTAATAACCCACGCCGCCGCCCGCGGGACCAACGCCGCGATCGGCGCTCGACGCGACGAGCACGAGACGCCCGCCCGGGGCCAGCAGGCGGGCCAGCGCCGCAATCGCCTCCGGTCGCCGCAGCACGGCCTCGGACTCCGGGACGATGACGACGTCGAAGGGCGCGCCCGCCACGCCGTCGAGCAGGCTCGACGCCGCGTGAAAGGCCAGATGGGCGGCGCCGTGGCGCGCCCGGGCCTGCTCCACGAGGCCCGCGTCGGTGTCGACGCCGACCACCTCGGCCGCGCCGAGCGCCCGGAGCTGCGTGGCGCCCGCGCCCGTGCCCATGCCGAGCTCGAGGACGCGGCGCCCGGCGAGCAGCGGCTCGAGGTAGGAGTACACGGGCAGCCGCCGATTGAAGACTTCCTGAGCGCCAATTTCCGTCATGTTTTCGCGGGGACTATACCCCAGATGCCCGCCGGCAACGGCCGGCGTCTTGACTCTTCCGGCGACCGGCCGATACGTTGATCGTCCCACCCGCGCGTCTTCCCGACGCCTTGGCCCTCCCCGGCCCCTCGTCCACCCCACACCCCTCATCTCACCCCCCCTCGACGCCGCGTCGGCCCCCGCCGCGGCGCGCCACCCCGTCCATGCACCTCGCCGAGCTCAAACGAAAGTCCCACGAGGAGCTCTTGGAGCTCGCGGCGGAGCTGCATCTCGACGGCGGCGCCGGCCTGCGGCGACACGATCTCGTCCTCGCCGTCGTCAGCGCGCACATAAACGGCGGGCGTGGCGAGATGGTCGGCGAGGGCGTGCTCGAGACGCTCCCCGACGGCTTCGGGTTCCTGCGCTCGCCGGACTCGAACTTCCTGCCGGGCCCCGACGACATCTACGTCTCGCCGTCGCAGATTCGGCGCTTCGACCTGCGCACGGGCGACACCGTCACGGGGCCCATCCGCCCGCCCAAGGAGTCCGAGCGCTACTTCGCGCTGCTCAAGGTCGACGCCGTCAACTTCGAGCCCCCCGACGCGCCGGCGGGACGCGCGACGTTCGACGACCTGACGCCGCTCTTCCCGAACCGGCGCCTCGTGCTCGAGCACGACCCACGGAACCTGTCGACGCGCATCGTCGATCTCTTGTGCCCCATCGGCCGCGGCCAGCGTTGCCTCATCGTCTCACCGCCGCGCGCGGGCAAGACGGTGCTGCTGCAGGACATGGCCCACGCCATCGCGGCCAACCACCCCGACGTCGCGCTGCAGGTCCTCCTCATCGACGAGCGCCCCGAGGAGGTGACGGACATGATCCGCTCGGTCAAGGGCGAGGTCGTGAGCTCGACCTTCGACGAGCCGGCGCAGCGCCACGTCCAGGTTGCCGAGATGGTGCTCGACAAGGCCAAGCGGCTCGTCGAGCAGAAGCGCGACGTCGTCATCCTGCTCGACTCGATCACGCGCCTCGCGCGCGCCTACAACGCCGTCGCGCCCGCCTCGGGGCGCGTCCTCTCGGGCGGCCTCGACGCGAACGCGCTGCACAAGCCCAAGCGCTTCTTCGGCGCCGCCCGCAACATCGAAGAGGGCGGCTCACTCACGATCATCGCGACGGCGCTCGTCGACACGGGCTCGCGCATGGACGACGTCATCTTCGAGGAGTTCAAGGGCACGGGGAACGCCGAGATCCACCTCGACCGCAAGCTCATGGAGAAGCGCATCTTCCCCTGCCTCGACGTCAACCGCTCGGGCACGCGCAAGGAGGAGCTGCTTCTGCCCGAGGCCGCGCTCGGCCGGGTGTGGGTGTTGCGCCAGCTCCTGCACCCCTTGACGCCGCTCGACGCCATGGAGCTGCTCCGCGAGCGCCTCGGTAAGACCCCGAACAACCAGGAATTCCTCGACTCTATGTCCGGCTAGGCGCCCCCGCCGGGCCCGAGGGCTTGCGCCCGGAGGCTTCGTCCCCTATAAAGAGCGGCTTCCAAGGGTCAAGCACATGTCCAAAAAGGGAATTCACCCGGTCTACAAGGCGGTCACCATCACCTGCGCGTGCGGGAACAAGGTGGAGACCTACTCGACGAGGCCGTCGTTCAGCGTCGAAATTTGCTCGAGCTGCCACCCGTTTTACACGGGCAAGCAGAAGTTCGTCGACGCCGCTGGTCGCATCGAGCGCTTCAACAAGAAATACGCCGCGGGCCAGGGCGCCAAGGCCCCCAAAGCCGCGCCCGCGGGCGAATAGACCCCGGGCCGCGGGCCCTCCGGCCAGGTCGCCGCCGCCGTGCTTGACGAACTTCTCCTCCGGAAGCTCGCCGCCGTCGAGGCGCGCTACGACGAGCTGTCCGCCATGCTGGGCGACGCGACGGTGCTCGCGAACCGGCAGCAGATGCAGAAGCTGTCGAAGGAGCACGCCGACCTGCGCGAGCTCATCGAGAAGCTGCGCGAGCACCGCGAGATCGTGCGCCGCGCCGACGAGGCGC
>DATKFB010000654.1:0-6152 GCA_035544435.1 Polyangia bacterium | reverse complement strand
CGGCGCGCTTTCCGCTCACGAACGGCGGCTTGCGCGTCGCCCTCGTCGTCTGCACGCTCCGGTAGCGCCGCCTCCGCCGCGGACGCTCTTTGTGAATCACGCAGCGCCGCGCGACCGACCTCCGCCGGCGCGTCACGTGTTGCCGCCGCCATCGCTGCGCATGCCGTCTCCGTGGTGCGCGAACCCGAGCCGGAGCGCCGTCGTCCGGAACAGCGTCTGGATCGCGAGCGCGTAGGTGCCCTCGCCCCGGCCGCGCGCGCCGAAGCGAGGGTCGTAGAGTTGTCCGCCGCGCGTTTCGCGGATGCGGTGAAGCACCCGGTCGGCCGAAAGCGGCAACGCCGCCCTCACCCGCTCCTCGAACACCGCTTTGACCGAGCCGGGGAGCCGCAGCAGCACACTGCCTGCGTGGGTGGCTCCCGCGTCACGCGCGGCGGACAGAATCCTCGGAATGTCCTCGTCGTTCAGCCCCGGGATGATGGGCGCGACGTTCACGCCCACCTCGATCCCGGCGCGCGCGAGCGTCTCGATGATGCGTAGGCGGCGCTGCGGCGTCGCGACGTAGGGCTCGATGGCGCGGGCCCGCTCGACGTCCCAGATGGGGATGCTCACCGTGACGTGCGCGGAGGCGACCTCGGCGAGCGTCCGCAGCACGTCGATGTCGCGCTCGACGAGCGGCGCCTTCGTGATGATCGCCACCGGGTTCCGAACGTCGGCGCACACCTCGAGGCACCCGCGCGTCAGCCGGTACGACGCCTCGAGCGGCTGGTAACAATCGGTGACGCCGCTGAAGACGACGATCTCCTTCTTCCACGTCCGCTTAGCGAACGCCGCCCGCAGGAGCTCGGGCGCCCGCAGCTTCACGACAATCTTGCGATCGAAGTCCGTGCCCGCCCCCATGCTCAGGTACTCGTGCGACGGCCGCGCGTAGCAGTACGCGCAGGCGTGGAAGCAGCCGCGGTACGGGTTCACGCTGTAGGTGAAGCCGACGTCGGGGCTGTCGTTCTTCGCGAGGACGCTGCGCGTGCTATCCTCGAAGACCTCGAGCTTCACCTCGGGCGGCGCCTCGAGGTACTCCACCTCGGTCGTCGCCCACGGATTGGGGGGGTTCGAAATCGGCACGGCGCGCATCGACCGAGAGGACATTGAACCTGAACATCAGTTCAGTCAAGGCGGCCGCCGCCGCTTTCGCGCAACGGAAGGGAACTGCACGCTTCTTCGTCACCGACGGGCTCCTTGATCCGCCGGCAGCGCTGCCGTAGTGTCTCGCCCCACTCGAAATGGCCGGCCCCCCCAGTGATTTCGCCAAGCAGTTCGCGCGCCTGGCCGCGTTGCCCCCGTACGTCCTCGCGGCAGTCGACGAGCTCAAGTCGAAGCTCCGCGCCGAGGGTCACGACGTCTTCGACTTCGGCCTCGGCAACCCAGACGGACCGAGCCCGAAGGCCGCGCTCGACCGCCTCATCACCGAGGCGCAGCGCGCGGGCAATCAGCGCTACATGCCGTCGAAGGGCATGCCCGAAGTGCGGCGCGCCATCTGCGAATGGTACGCGCGCAAGTACGGCCAGTCGTTCGACCCCGACTCCGAGGCCGTCGTCACGATCGGCGCCAAGGAGGGCCTCGCGCACCTCTTCCTCGCGATCATCGCGCCCGGCGACTGCGTGCTGGCTCCCGATCCCTGCTACCCGATCCACCGCTATGGAATCATTATCGCCGGCGGCGAGCCCGTGCCCGTGCCGACGGGCCCGGACAAAGACGCCTACGCCGAGATCGAGGCGGCCCTCGCGCGTTCGCCGCGCAAGCCGAAGGGCCTCGTCGTGAACTTCCCTCACAACCCGACGAGCGCCGTCGTCGATCTCGGGTTCTTCGAGAAGGTCGTCGCGCTCGCGAAGCGCGAGCGGCTGTGGGTGATTTCCGACCTCGCCTACGCCGACCTCGTGCACGACGGCCGTCCGGCGCCCAGCATCTTCCAGGTGGCGGGCGCGCGCAACGTGGCCGTCGAGTTCTTCACGGTCTCGAAGAGCTACTCGATGCCGGGCTGGCGCGTCGGCTTCTGTGTGGGCAACCCTGCCCTCGTGGGCGCGCTCACGACGATCAAGGGCTACCTCGACTACGGCATGTTCGCGGCGACGCAGCTCGCGGCCGCGACGGCCCTCTCGTCCTGCGACCCCGACGTCGCCGCCAACCGCGAGCGCTACAAGCACCGCTCGCAGCTCCTCGTCGACGGCCTCGCGAAGGCCGGTTGGCGCGTGCCGTTGCCGACCGCCTCGATGTTCGTGTGGGCGCCCGTGCCCGCGACCCACGCCCACCTCGGCGCCGTCGGCTTCGCCTCGGCGCTCCTCGAGCAGGCGCGCGTCGCCGTATCGCCCGGCGTGGGCTTCGGCCCCGGCGGCGAGGGCTACGTCCGCTTCGCCCTCATCGAGCCCGACGACCGCGCCCTGCGCGCCTGCGCGGCCATCGGGGAGTTCCTGGCGAGATCCCCGGGCAGCTGAATTCGAACACGGCGTGCGTCAGGTGGAGTCGGCGTCCAAGATTGCCGCGGCCGCTGGTGCGGCCAGCGCCCGCCCGGGGGCCTTCCTGCCTAAAGGCTGCCCTGCCCTCGTTGACAAACCCCCGCCCCTCCAGTAGAAAGCCCCCTCCATGCCGCAGTCCGCAACACACCATCGTCCGACTTTTCAGGCCAAAGGTGACTTCCAGCACTCTTGGTACATAGCCGACGTCGACGGGAAGACCTTGGGGCGCGTCGCGACGAAGATCGCGGACGTCCTGCGCGGCAAGCACAAGCCCACGTTCACGCTCCACGAGGACGCGGGCGACTTCGTCGTCGTCGTCAACGCGGAAAAGATCAACCTCACGGGCAAGAAGTGGCAGATCAAGCTCTACCGCGATCACTCGCTCTTCCCGGGCGGCCTGCAGACGAAGACCGCCGCCGAGCTGCTCGCGCGGCACCCCGCCGACCTCATCAAGCGCGCCGTGTGGGGCATGCTGCCGAAGGGCCCGCTCGGTCGCCGCATCTACAAAAAGCTGAAGGTGTACACGGGCGCCGAGCACCCGCACGCCGCGCAGCAGCCCAAACCCCTCAAGTTGGCCTGATTCGGAGCACCAATGCCTGATCCGTCGAAATCGATTTACGCCACGGGCCGCCGCAAGCACGCCGTGGCGCGCGTCTGGCTCCAGCCCGGCAGCGGCAAGGTCGACATCAACCGCCGCACGCTCGAGGACTACTTCGGCCGCGAGACCTCGCGCATGGTGTTCCGCCAGGCGCTCGAACTCACCGAGACGACCGGCCGCTTCGACGTGTTCGTCAACGTGAGCGGCGGCGGCCTCTCGGGCCAGGCGGACGCCATCCGCCACGGCATCTCGCGCGTGCTCATCAAGGTCGATCCGACCTACCGGCCCGCCCTCAAGAAGGCCGGCTACCTGACGCGCGACGCGCGCCAGAAAGAGCGCAAGAAGTACGGTCAGCGCGGCGCCCGCGCCCGCTTCCAGTTCAGCAAGCGCTAGTCAGCGCCCAGCTTGCTGGCGTCCGAGAGTGGGCGTCGGCAAAATGGGGGCGTTGGCCGCGGCGCCCTCAAAGAAGCTCTTGGCGCGACTGCTCGTGGGGACGCTCGTGCCCACGATCGGGGCGCTGGGCGTGTTCGGCGTGTTCGCGCACGAGGTGGCGCGGCGCGCGCTCGAGGACGAGCTCGGGCGGCGGCTCGCCACGGCGGCGGCCGGGGCGGCCGAGACGGTCTTGCCGGAGCAGCTGCAGGCGTTCGGCGCGGGAGACGAGGGCTCGCTCACCTACGCGAACGTGCGGCGCAAGCTCGTGGCGGCGCGCGAGCGGTTGGGCGTTCGGCGCGTCGTGGCCGTCGCGGGCGATCTCACGGCGCGCGGCGACACGGCCGGGACGCTGGCGCTCGGCGCCGCGGCGTACGAGCTCGGCGCGGACGAGACGGAGATCGAGCGGGCCCGAGCCGGCGTGCCGACGGCGTCGCCGCTGTTCGTGGGGCACGACGGCGTGCCTTACAAGCGCGCCTACGCCGCCATCGGAGAGCCCGGCGCGGGCGCGGGGCTCATCGCCGTCGAGGGCGACGCCGAGTACTACGTCACGCTCGCGGCGTTCCGACACGAGCTGCTGCTCGCGGGCGGGCTGGCGCTGCTGGCCGTCCTCGCGCTCACTGCGCTCGTCGCGCGACGGATCTCGGGGCCCGTCGTGAGGCTCGCCGACGCGGCCGCGCGCCTCGGGCGGGGCGAGCTCGGCACGCGCATCCCCGTCGAGACGCGCGACGAGATCGGCTTCCTCGCCTCGACGCTCGACGACACGCGCGCGGCGCTGCAGGCGCGCGACGAGCGCTTACAGATGATGCTCGCCGGCATCGCCCACGAGGTACGCAACCCGCTGGGCGGCCTCGAGCTGTACGCCGGCCTGCTGCGCGACGCGCTCGGCGGTCAACCGGAGCGGCTCGCCGAGGTGGCGCGCATCGAGCGCGAGCTCGGCCACCTGCGCACGGTCGTGAGCGACTTCCTCGAGTACGCGCGGCGACCCACGCCGGAGATCACGTCGGTCGCCGTGCGGCCGCTGCTCGAGGAGGTGCGCGAGCTGACCGAGGCGCCCGGGGGCGTGAGCGTCACGGTGGACGCGGCCGACGCGCTCACCGTCCGCGCGGACGCGGGACAGCTCCGCCGCGCGCTGCTCAACCTCGCGCGCAACGCCACCGCCGTCATGCAGGGGCGCGCGGGCGGCATCGTCCTCTCCGCGGCCCGGGTCGACGCGGGCGCGCACGTGCGCCTCGAGGTGCGTGATCGTGGGCCGGGCGTGCCCGCCGACATGCGCGAGAAGATCTTCACGCCGTTCTTCACGACGCGCGAGAAGGGCACCGGCCTCGGCCTCGCGTTCGTGCGCGAGATCGTTCGCGAGCACGGTGGCCAGGTGAGCGTCGCCGACGCGGAGGGCGGCGGCGCCGTGTTCCGCATCGACCTGCCGGACGAGGCCGCCGCGTGACGGGGGGAGGGACGTCGTGTCGGACGCTGATCCTCACGGACCGCCGCTTCCTCGCGCACGATGCGGGCATCGGGCACCCGGAGTCCCCGGCGCGCCTGCGCGCCATCCTGACCGACCTCGAGCGGGCGCCCCCCGCGGGCCTCGTGTTCGAGGAGCCGCGCGCGGCGACGGACGCGGAGATCGACGCCGTGCACAGCCCGGCGCACCGCGCGCTGCTGCGCAGCCTCGCGGGGAAGCGGGCGCGCCTCGATCCGGACACGGCGATGTCGGAGGGGAGCTGGGAGGCGGCCACGCTCGCGGCGGGCGCGGCCGTCGGCGCCGTCGAGGCGGTCTGGAGCGGGCGCGCCGCGAGCGCCTTCGCGCTCGTGCGACCGCCCGGCCATCACGCCGAGGCCGCGGGCGCCATGGGTTTCTGCCTACTCAACAACGCGGCCATCGCGGCCGAGGCCGGGCGGCGCCTCGGCGCCCGGCGTGTGCTCGTGCTCGACTGGGACGTCCACCACGGCAATGGCACGCAGCACATCTTCGCGGCGCGCGACGACGTCATGTACATGTCGGCGCACCAGTATCCTTTCTACCCGGGAACGGGCGCCGCCACGGAGGTCGGCGCGGGCGCGGGACGCGGGTTCACGATCAACTGCGCCTTGCCAGGCGGGCAGCGCGACGCCGACTACGGCGCCGTCTTCCATGATCTCTTCCTGCCGGCGGCGCGCGTCTTCGCGCCCGACCTCGTGCTCGTCTCGGCGGGATTCGATCCACACGAGCGCGATCCGCTGGCCGACATGCGCGTCACCGAGCGCGGCTTCGCCGCCATGGCCACCGCCGTGGCGGACCTCGCGCGCGAAAGTTGCGGCGGCAAGCTCGTGCTCCTGCTCGAGGGTGGCTACGACCTGGCCGCGCTCGCGGCGTCGACGCGCGCCTGCCTCGAGGTCCTGGGCGGGCGGCGCGAGGACTTTCCGCGCGGCGCGGGCGCCGAGGCCGCGGGCGCCATCGCCGAGACGCGCGCCGCGCTGGCCGCCGCGGGCCGCCCCGTGCCGGAGACCTGAGCCGTGAGCTCGGACGCCGGCAGCTGGGCGAGCGCGGCCCCGCGACGACGGAGCTGGCCCCGGGCGCCGTGGACGTTTGGCTCGGGGCCGTCGGTGGCGGCGCTCTTCGGAATGCTGCTCGCCCTCAT
>DATKFB010000653.1:0-8271 GCA_035544435.1 Polyangia bacterium | reverse complement strand
CCGTCGAGGGACTTCAGCGCATCGCTGACTGCCACATAGCCGAGCTTGCAGCCCTCGGCTCCGCTCCCCGCGCGACACGTTCACCCCTCGACGTCACGGGCGCGTCTGTCACCGTCAAGTCCGCTGGGGCCACGTTCACCGTGGACGTCACCTCGCCTGATCCGAGCAAGGCCCACACCATCCTCGTCCGCGCGCGCGCCTTGCTCCCCCACCGCGCCCACAAGCATTGAGCGCCTGGCGATGATCTTCCTTCCCGCGCGCGAGGCCCGGCCCGAAAGACGCCCGTGAGGACGTCCTTGGACTTCATCGCGCGCAGCAGCGTTAGACTGTAGGTTCATGGAGGCCGTGGCGACTGGTCCCGGGGCGTACGACCCGTTCGACCCCGATGTGAAGCGCGACCCGAGCCGCCGCTACGCGGCGCTGCGGCGCGATCGGCCGGTGTGCCTCGTCGCCGCGCGCGGCAAGTGGGCCGTGAGGCGGCACGCAAGCGTCGGGTTCGCGCTCACCACCCCGAGGCGTGGGCCCGCACTACTGCTTGGGCGCGACGCTGGCGCGCATGGAAGCCGAGGCCGCGCTCGAGCTCGCGTTCGACGTGTGACGACCGAGGGCGGCCGCCCTCAACCGCGCCAGGCCGCGAAGGCCGACAACGCACCGAAGACGAAGAACAAGCTCGCCGCGACGACGCGCACCCAGGTCCCCTGCACGCGCGCGGCGAGCCGGTCCCCGACGGCGACCGCCAGGCCGTCCGCCACGAGCATGCCTGCCGTCGTGCCCGCCGTCACGCTCACGAAGTCGTGAAACCGCGCGCCGAGCGCCACCGTGGCGAGCTGCGTCTTGTCGCCCATCTCGGCGAGGAAGAACAGGACGACCGTCGTGACGAAAGGCCCGAAGCGCGATGGACGCTCGCCGTCGTCGAGCTTGTCCGGCCGCAGCGTCCACAGCCCGAAGCCGACGAACGTCACGGCCAGGACGCCCGCCATGACGCGCGTCGAGAGCCGCGCCGAGATGAGCACGCCGACCGTCGACGCGAGCGCGTGGTTGGCGAGCGTGGCCACGAGGATGCCGGCCATGACGACCCACGGCCGGCGAAACCGTCCGGCGAGCGAGAACGCGAGGAGCTGCGTCTTGTCGCCCATCTCGCTCGCCGCCACGAGCGCGAAGCTACTGCCCACGGCCTCCCAGCTCATGATGACGCCACTTTACCGCGCGATGTCGCAGGCACCAGAAGGCCGCTCAGCCTTGCGCCACTCTTCGCGCGATCTCCGTGAAGACGGCGTTCGCCGCGTAGCGCTCGCCCCCGTCGGGAAGGATCACGGCAATGCGCTTGCCCGCCATACCCGGTCGCCGCGCGAGCGTGAGCGCCGCGAACAACGCCGCGCCGCTCGACATGCCCGCAGCGAGCCCCTCGCGGCTCGCGAGCTCGAGCTGCGTGCGCACGGCTTGCTCCTCGTTCACAGTGACGACCTCGTCGATGACGGCGCGATTGAGGATCTCGGGCACGAAGCCCGCGCCGAGGCCCGGCAGGTGGTGACTCCCCGCGGCCCGCCCCGACAGCACGGCCGCGCTCGCCGGCTCGACCGCGACGACGCTGCACGCGGGCCGCCGGGCCTTCAGAACCTCACCCACGCCCGTGATCGTGCCGCCCGTGCCCACGCCGGCGACGAAGGCGTCCACGTCGCCGGCCATGTCGGTCCAGATCTCCTCGGCGGTCGTGCGCCTATGAATCTCGGGATTCGCGGGGTTGCGAAACTGTTGGAGCAGGACCGCGCCAGGTGTGGCCGCCACGAGCTCCTCGGCCTTGCGCACGGCCTCTTTCATCAATGCCCCGGGCGTGAACACGATGGTCGCGCCGAGCATGCGCAGGAACGCGACGCGCTCTTGGGAGATGTGCTCCGGCATCGTCAGCGTGAGGCGATAGCCCTTGGCGGCCGCCACGAAGGCGAGCGCGATGCCCGTGTTTCCGCTCGTCGGCTCGACGAGCATCGACCCCGGCTTGAGCGCGCCGCGGCGTTCCGCGTCCTCGACGAGCGCCGCGCCGACGCGATCCTTGACGCTGCCGCAGGGATTACGCGACTCCATCTTGACGAAGATGCGCGCGCCCGCCGTGTCGAGGCGGCGCAGCTCGATGAGCGGCGTTCCGCCGACGGACTGCACGACGTCCGGGAAGACCATGTCCTCTCTTAACACGGGTGGCCGCCCGAACGGGTCGCCCAACGCCGTCGCTCGGGCCACAGATTCGAGAGCAAGAACCGGAGTGCGCGGCGTAGGCTGAAGCGTCAGCCTCGAGACCATGAGCGCCTCCCCGCAAAGACACCCTTCCTCGCCAAGCGCAGCACGCGATCCCCGTGTCGCCGCCATCGAGCGCGCCTGCCGACACATCGAGCGCACTGACGAGCCGCCGTCCCTCGCGGCGCTCGCCGCCTCGGCCGGGCTCAGCCTCTGGCACTTTCACCGCATGTTCAAGGGCGCGACGGGCGTGACGCCCAAAGAGTACGTCTCCGCCCATCGAGCCAAGCGCGCCCGCGCCGCCCTCGAAGACGGCCGCTCCGTGACCGACGCCATATACGAAGCCGGTTTCGGATCGAGCGGGCGTTTCTACGAAGCCTCCGATCGCATGTTGGGCATGACGCCGACGCAGTACCGAGCGGGCGGCGCCACCACCGAGATCCGTTTCGCGATCGGCGGGTGCTCGCTCGGTCTGACGCTCGTCGCCGCGAGTGAGCGCGGCGTGTGCGCGATCCTCCTCGGCGATGAGCGAGAGGTGCTGCGCGGCGAGCTGCGGCGGCGGTTCCCGCGCGCGCGCCTCGTCGCGGGCGACCGGAGCTTCGCAGCGACGGTCGCGCGCGTCGTCGCCTGCATCGAGACTCCGCGGCTTGGCCTCGACCTTCCCCTCGACGTGCGCGGCACCGCCTTCCAGCATCGGGTCTGGCGGGCGCTGCGCGGAATTCCTCCAGGAACGACAGCTACTTACGCTGAGATCGCTCGTCGTATCGGCGCGCCGCGAGCCGTCCGCGCCGTCGCCGGAGCCTGCGCTGCGAACCCGCTCGCGGTCGCGATTCCGTGCCACCGCGTCATACGGAATGATGGAGAGCTGGCGGGTTATCGCTGGGGACTCCAGCGCAAGCGCGCGCTGCTGACGCGTGAGTCCAGTAAGTAGCTATAATGACTAATATATCCTGAAGTTGTCCCCAGAAAGGCTATTATTGTCCCCAGAATGAAACCTAGGTGACGTTTGGCGTGCCTGGTAGCCCCCTACTACCCGTCTACATTAGAACGGAGGTGGTGATGTCTGCTCCCCTCAGATTCCGAAGCCGCGGCTTATGGCGTGCCTGCGCGATTGCAATAGCAGCGACGGGTTGTACCGGCTACGTCGGCGGTTCGTCGTCACAGTCGGGAACCACCTCCGGGACTCCGGGCGCCGGGGCCACCGGAAGCGGAGTGTCGATCACGGGATCGGCGGGCGGCAGCGCTCTCGTCACGTGTAACGCTGCGGCGCCCGATCCGGGCGATGCGCCGCTCACGCGCCTCACTCAAGAGCAGTACCTCAACACGATCAACGATCTGTTCGGCCCGATCGACTTGACGTCGATCTACCCGAGCAGCCAGAGCGCCTATCAGTTCGGCCTCGCGCAAGCCGACGTCGACGGCTCCGACCTCGATCACTACCAGCGCGCCTCCGAGCTCGTCGCGTCGACCGTTACCGGCAATGCGACGTCGTTGGCGAAGATCGCGCCGTGCGCGCAGGGCGCCGACCCGCGGGGCTGCGCCCAGTCGTTCCTACAGGGTTTCGGCACGAAGATCTATCGCGCGCCGGTCGACGCCACCGACCTCGCTCGACACCTCGCGCTCTACGACGCGGGCGCTGCCAACGGCGGGTTCACGCACGGCATCCAGCTCCTGCTCCAGGGCATGCTGCAATCGTCGCGGTTTCTCTACCGGGTCGAGCTCGGCACGACGGCGACCGTGGGCACGAAGGCCATCAAACTGTCGGGCTACGAGCTCGCGGCGCGCCTGTCGTATGGGCTCTGGAACACGACGCCCGACGACACGTTGATCGCGGCGGCTACGGCGGGATCCATCTCCACGGCCACCGACGTGAGCAACCAGTTGCAGCGGATGATCAAGGACCCGCGCGGCGCCACCATGGTGCCGCACTTCCTTTCGTCGTGGATCCAGCTTCCGGGCCTCGGAGGCCTCGCCAAGGACGCCTCGATCTACCCCGAGTGGACCAGCGACCTGAGCAACGCGATGACCACGCAGGCGGCGAGCTTCTTCAACGACGTCCTGACGAACAAGGGCGGCACGATCAGCTCGCTCCTGACCTCGCAGACGATCTTCATGAACAACAAGACGGCGCTGCTCTACGGCGCTGCGGCGAGCGGCATGCCTGCCGACGGCAGCTTCCAGGCCTCGCAGCGCACCGACGGCAGCGCCTCGGGGATGCTGTCGCTGCCGGCCTTCCTCGCGACACAGTCCAAGGCCAGCGAGAGCTCGCCCATCTATCGCGGCAAGTTCGTGCGCGAGCAACTGCTCTGCCAGGAGCTGCCCTCACCGCCGGCGACCGTGCCGCCCGCGCCGCAGGTCACGGCCGGCGTGTCGACACGCGAGCGCCTCACGGAGCACGAGGTCAACGCCAGCTGCGCTGCATGCCACGTGATGATGGATCCCATCGGGTTTGCCTTCGAGAACTATGACGGCATCGGCCGCTATCGCACGACCGACGGTGGCAAGCCCATCGATACCTCGGGCAACCTCACCATGAGCGACGTCAACGGCACGTTCACGGGGGTCGCCCAGCTCGGCGCGAAGCTCGCCGCGAGCCCGACGGTCGAGGCTTGCTTCGGAAAGCAGTGGTTCCGCTATGCCATGGGCCGCGCCGAACAGAACGTCGATGCTTGCTCGCTGCAGGCGATGGCCAAGACGTTCCACGCCGCGGGCGGTGACCTCCGCACGCTGCCAGCGGCTCTCGTTCAGACACCGGCGTTCCTCTATCGCCGGGTCATGCAAGGGAGCACCCTATGAGCACCGACAGCCGCACCAAATTCACGCGACGCCGCCTCCTCGGCGGACTCGGCGGGCTCACCGTGGCGCTCACGACGCCTATTTGGAAGCCTGCGACGACGTTCGGCGCCGTCGCCAAGCCGGTCAAGCGGTTCATCGGCGTGTTCTCGGCGAACGGAACCATCGGTGCCTCTTTCTTCCCCAACGTGACCGGCGCCGACACCCCGCTCACGCTCGGTCCCGAGTGCCGCATCCTCGCGCCCATGGCCGCCTACACGAGCAAGATGCTCGTGCTCAAGGGCGTCCACATGACTTCGACGTTCGGCCCCAACCACCCGGGCGGCCCGCACATGAAGGGCCCAGGCGGCATGCTGACGGGCGGGACGCTGCTGCCGGGACCGTTCACTGGCTCCGAGGGCCCCGCGGGTTACGCCAACAGCATCTCGATCGATCAATTCATCGCCAATCGCCAGGCCGCGGCGACCAAGTTCCCGTCGCTCGAGTTCGGCGTCCGCATGCAGGGCCAGGAGCCGCTGAAGTACATCTCGTACCGCGGCGCGAGCATGCCCAACGCGGCCGTCGACGATCCGTGGCAGATCTTCAGCCGAATCTTCGCGACCGCGGGCATGACCAACGTTCAGCTCGCGCGGCTCATCGCGGATCGCAAGAGCGTGCTCGACTTCCTCGCGGACGACATCACGCGTCTCGAGAGCCGCTTCACGGCCGGCGACCGCGCCCGCCTCGACGCGCACCTCACGGGCGTCAGGAGCATCGAGCAGCAGCTCACGGCGGGCACGCAGACGTGCGCGACGCCCACCTTGCCGGCGCGCATCGATCCCGAGGCCATGGCGAACTTCCCCATGATCGCGAAGATTCAGATGGACCTCATGCTGCTCGCGCTCAGCTGCGGCATGACGAACATCTCGACCTTCATGTTCGCGAACTCGGACAGCTGGCAGTATTACCCGTGGATCGGCATCAACGAAGAGCACCACACGATGTCGCACTGCTCGGACACCGATGCAGCCACGATAGAGAAGCTGGTCCAGATCAACATCTGGACCTCGCAGCAGATCACCTACATGCTCGACGGCCTCGCCAAGGCGATCGACACGGACGGCAGCTCGGTGCTCGACAACTCGCTGCTGCTGTGGGGCAACGAGCTCGGCAGGGGCAACACGCACACGTACAAGGACATCCCGTGGATGCTCGCCGGCGGCGTGGGCGGCCAGTTCCGCATGGGCCGATACCTGCAGTACCAGGACCAGCCGCACAACAACATGCTGGTCTCGATCGCGCAGGCCTTCGGCTTCACCGACGTCAAGACCTTCGGCGACGCGACGGTCTGCACCGGCCCGCTCAGCAATCTGACCTAGCTTGTAAACTTCGCTCGCCGAGCGAGGTCTACGGCGTGGTGAGCCGCGGGCGTTCGGCTACGGTGCGGGGGGCGAACAGGGAGTTCCCGGCGGCGCGGCCGTCAGGTCCATGCGCACCTGGGCGTCGGCGTCGGTGGGAGACAGGTTTCCGGCGTACTGCGCCTCCGTGAGGCGCCGCCAGACCGACTGCAAATCCGCCGGCGATCCGCTCGGACAGATGCGCTTGGCGCGCGCCGTGAACGTGTCCCACTCTGCGAGCAGCAGCGATTCGGCATCCAGCCTCTGCTCCATGCGCTGGCTGTAGACTTGCACCTCGAACGCGAGATAGGTCGGCATCGGGAAGTCGCCCGCGTACATGCGGTAGAGCGTGCCCAGCGCCTCGGCCTGGCCTCTACAATTGTCGATCTTGCCGTCGAGGTACCCCGGTTGCAGTCGGCCGCTCGCGTGCATGACGGTGACGGCCGCGACGTACGCCGCCGGGGGAGGGCAGGCCATGAGGGGCGGCAGCGGGTGCCAGCCCGTGACGTCGTTGCCGGTCACGGCGCAGCCGAGGCAGCCATCGACGGCCAAGCCATAACGGGCCATGCCTTCGATGGTGTTGCCGAGAACGGAGACGCCTCGCACGGTGACCGTCTTGCCGTTGATGTGGAGACCGGCGGCCACCCCCGTCGTGAAATAGTACGGCCCCCTGGCGATGATGCGGTTGTTCTCGATGACGACGCCCGTGTGATCGGGCACGGTGGCATCGCCGACGTTGATCCCCGAGAACGCGCTCGTCACCGTCTGCGTGATGACGTTGTCGCGGATCGTCGAGCCCGGGCCGCCGTAATAGACGATGCCCTCCGCCGTGGCGTCGTTGATGTGGTTGCCGGCCACGAGCGTGTGCGCGCACGAGATCGACAGGCCGTCGGACCACTGTCCCGTGTTGTCGTGCGGCCGCGGCGCGCTCTCGACGACGTTGTTCACGATCGTCGAAGCGTCACAGCCCTCGATCAAGTGAAGGTGCGTCCAGCCGGGCGAGTCGGCGAACGAGCAGCCCTGAACCGTGTACTGGTGGCCGTGCCCAAGCTCAAGCGGAATCTGCGAGACGCGGAACCCGAGGACACGGCGATTGCCGTCGAAGCGCACGGCCAGGATGCGAATGTCGCTGCCGGAGCTGGCCACGGCGGGCCCGACCTGCGCCGGAAAGTCCGGCCCGATGAGAATCGTCGCCATCTGGCTCGCGTCGGTCGGCATGCCGTCCGTCAACAGGGTCAGCCCCTGCGGCAGACTGATCGTGTTGCTGAGCGTGATGAGGGCCCCCCGGCAGAGCACCACCGTGGCGCGCGTGTCGATGGCCTGCTGGAGGTCCTTCTCCGTCCCCGACCCGAGACAGTCGGTGCCAAGGTAGTAGGTATCGCCGCGGCACCCCGCGCCGAGACCGACGCCGAAGGCGGCGCCCGCGAGCGCGAGAGCGGGGAGCCACGCGCGGCCGCTCAAAACGGCACCGCCAGGCCCGCGGCCACCACCCCAGCCACGGGAGACGTCGTGAAAGTCGACGGCGCGCCGTGAATGCCGAACGTCGGGCGCTCGAAAAGCACGTCGCCCTCGACGCCCAGCGTGAGGGCGACGTGGTGATAGAGGCGAAGCTCCGCCGAGGCGGCCGCCCACGCGGTTTCCCACCAGGCGACCACCGCGTTGGTCTCGGTAACGCCGAAGCCGCGCGCCCGCGTGCGCGCCACGTCGCCGCCGAGGCATGCGCGCCCGCCGAGACGGCGTCGTCCGCCGATCAGGCCGCACAGACCGAGACCGACTGCCGAGAGCTGGACGTCTCCGCCGGCGCCGCGGGCGCTGAACGTCGTACGGCTGTCGGTGGGAAACACGGTCGCGCGCGCGACGAGGGCGAGCCAACGGC
>DATKFB010000652.1:0-2972 GCA_035544435.1 Polyangia bacterium | reverse complement strand
CAGGCGCTTGACCGCAGCTCCGAGCTTGGGGACGTGCTGGCTAGAGGGCCAACCTCGCGCGTGCGCGAGCCCATCGAGAACCGGGCGCCAATCGCTTTCGAGCGCCCGCACGAGGTCAAGGCCCATCATGGTGTTAGGATTCACGCGTGAAGAGTCGCCCACAGGACGCAGCGCGGCTCGTGCCGGCGGTCGGTGCCGTCGAGGTCGACCCGCAGGGTCGCATCTAGCTCGTTCGTCGCGCCCGTACACCCGCGCAAGGCACCTGGACCCTTCCCGGCGGAAAGGTCAAGCACGGCGAAACGGCGGAGGCGGCCATCGTTCGAGAAGTCCACGAAGAGACCGGCCTGTCCATAGACATCGTTGCGGGGCTGGGCGCCGAGGAGCTCGAGCGCGACGGGTTTGCCTACCGGATTGAAGAGCATCTGGCGGTGTGTTCGCACGGCGGCATCCCCGTTGCAGGAGACGATGCGGCCGACGCGCGGTGGGTCGCTCGCTCCGAGCTCGAAAGCCTGCATGTGACGCCGCAAGCGATCGGCGTCATCGACCGCGGCTTGGCCGCGGCGGGCAAGACGCGTTGATCCAGGACGCGTTGATCCGGGCCGGTTCGCGGGGGTGCGCCCTCGGCGTGGGGCTGCTCGCGCAAGCGTGCGTTCACGTTCAGGCTCCGGCGTCCTCGCCGCCGAGCGGCGAAGACGCCCTCGCCCGCATGCGGGCTTCCTTCGCGTGTGCCAACGCCATCCAAGGCAGCGCCAAGGTCGACGGGTTTGGGCAGGGCGTTCGCGCGCGGGTCGAAGTCTGGCTCTTTGCCGCACGGCCGGACCGCATTCGCATGGACGTCTTGAGCCCCTTTGGCGTGGCCCTGGCCACCCTCACGAGCGACGGCAATGCGTTCGCCCTCTCCGACCTTCGCGACGGACGCTTTCTCGTCGGGCCCGCAACCCCGTGCAACCTCGCGCGACTGACCACGGTCGCCATTCCGGCGCACGTGCTCGTCGATTTGCTTCATGGGCAAGCGCCGGTGCTCAAGCATTCGGCCTCGGCGGCAGGCCTCGTCTGGAGCGAGGCGGGATACTGGGTCGTTACGGTCGACGGAGCGAACGGGACGCGGGAAACCCTTCGCCTTGCCCCCCGCCCCGAGGATTGGGCAAGGCCCTGGCACGATCAGCGGCTTCGGGTGCTCGACATCCGTGTCGAGGAGCGCGGCTACCTTCTCTACCACGCCGAGCTCGGTGACCATCGCGTCGCCGCCACCGCGCCGCCGCGCGTCGACCCCGACGGCCTTTCGCCTCCTCTCGCGCCAAGCGGGCCGGCGTGCGCGGCGGAGATCCCGCGGCGGATTCGCGTCGAGGTGCCCTACCCCTCTGCGGACTTGCACCTCGTCTACCAAACGGCGGCGTGGAATCCTCCCCTGCCCGACGAAACCTTCGATCAGCAGCCGCCGGCAGGAGCGACCGTCGAACCCGTCATGTGCGAGCCGGCGGCAGCGCCGCAAGAAGGACCCCCGGCGCATCCGTGATGATCGACGCGGCGCCCCGGCGCACGAGATCGAGCGCTTGCAGCGGGTCATTCACGGTCCACACGCCGATACGCAGACCCCGGCGCAGATACGGCGCGAGCGTCGCGTCTCCGATCGAGCTCGCCTCGAGATGAAGCGTGCTCGCGAGCGGCGGCCGGACCACGTTTTGCACAACCGGGCCGAGCCAACGCTCGGCCGCGTGAGTGAGACAGGCGCGTGGCACGCGCGGCGCCGAAAGCCCCATGCACGCAAGGAGCAGCGGGTCGAACGAGGAGACGAGCACGTCCGCGTGAGCGCCCCGGAGGACGCGGCTCGTCGCCTGCGCGAGCGCCCACCGGCCAAAGCCTTCGCTCTTGAGCTCCACATTGACGCCCGTGTCTTTCGCGCGCGCCCACGCGAGCACTTCGGCAAGGAGCGGCACACGCGCCCCTCCTCCGAGATCGATCTGCGCGAGATCCCGAAAGCCCACCGCGACAAGGGCGCGCGCGTCGCTCCCGCCCGTCATCCGCGAGAGCGTCTCGTCGTGGAACACGACCGGCTCACCGGACGCGCAGAGCCGCGCATCGAGCTCGATGGCGCGCGCCCCCTCCGCGCGCGCGCGATCGAAGGCCTGCATCGTGTTCTCGGGCGGCCAGCCTTCGCCTCTTCCGCCGCGGTGGCCCACGACGAGGGGCGCCTGCCGCCAAACGCTCACCCCGCGAGCTCGGCGGCGATCGAGCGCGCGAGCGCCTTGGCCTCCTCGACCCGATCGACGGCGAGGGAAATCGCTCCCACGACGGGATGACCCCCGCCGCCGTAGCGTTCGCACAGCGCGGCGATGTTGTGGTGCCGCCGCACGGCCGACCAGGGGTTATACCCCACGCTGATCTTGCACTTGCTCTTCGAGCGGGTGAGCATCACCGAGTACACGCCCTGCGGAAAAAGCGCGTACGTGACGAACTTGCCCGCGACCTCGATGGTCTCGTCGCTGAGGTCCACGAGCACGACCGACCCCATGACTTCGGCGCGCTCTTCGACGAGATGCACGAACGCTTCGTGCGCGCGTTTCAGCGGCTCGTAGGCTTCGTCGATCTCGGGCGAACGCGCGATTTCGGCAAGCGGGCGCTCGATCAAGCGCGGAACCCATTTCGTGAGAAAGGCGTCATCGCAAAGATGCTCGACGACCGTCATGAGACGAAGCTCGGGTTCGGCGCGCAAGACCGCCATCGCCGCGTTCGGGAAGGCGGCGCTGTCGATCATGTCGGCCCAGGCGACGAGGTCGGCCGAAGCGCCCGATGCGAGGCCGAAGCGGCTCCGCCCCACGTCGTCGATGAGCTTCGTCGCCGACGAGTACGCCCCCTCGTGAAAAAACCGCCGCTCGCCCGCGGCTTCCGTCTGCGCGGCCGATTGCTCGTAAAAGATGCGGTCGGACGGCGTCACGAAGGCGCTCACGTGGTGATCGAAGTACCAGGTGAGC
>DATKFB010000651.1:0-2529 GCA_035544435.1 Polyangia bacterium | reverse complement strand
CCGATGATCTCGCCGATGCCGGGCGCGAGGACGTCCATGGCGGCGACGGTCTTCTCGTCGTCGTTGAGGCGCATGTAAAACGCCTTGATGTCCTTCGGGTAGTTCATGACGACGACGGGGCGGCCCACGTGCTCCTCGGTGAGCCAGCGCTCGTGCTCCGACTGCAGGTCCATGCCCCACTTCACGGGGAACTCGAAGGTCTTGCCGGAGCCCGCGGCCTTGCTCAGCGCCGCGATGGCGTCGGTGTACGTCATGCGCTCGAAGCTGGCCGTCACGAAGCGCTCGAGGCGCGTGACGCACTCCTTGTCGACGCGCTCGACGAAGAAGGCGAGGTCGTCGGCCCGCTCGTCGAGCAGAGCCTTGAAGATCGCCTTCAAGAAACGCTCGGCGAGATCGGCGTCGGCCGCGAGATCGGCGAAGGCGATCTCGGGCTCGATCATCCAGAACTCGGCCAGGTGGCGGCTCGTGTTGCTGTTCTCGGCGCGGAAGGTGGGCCCGAACGTGTAGACCTTCGAGAGCGCGAGGCAGTAGGCCTCGACGTTGAGCTGGCCGCTCACCGTGAGGAAGGCCTCCTTGCCGAAGAAGTCGCGCGCGAAGTCGACCTTGCCCTCGGGCGTGCGCGGCAGGTTCGCGAGATCGAGCGTGCTCACGCGGAACATCTCGCCCGCGCCCTCGGCGTCGCTGGCCGTGATGATGGGCGTGTGGATCCAGAAGAACCCCTCGTCGTGGAAGAAACGGTGGATGGCCGCCGAGAGGCAGTGGCGCACGCGCGTCACCGCGCCCAGCGTGTTCGTGCGCGGGCGCAGGTGGGCGACCTCGCGCAGGTACTCCATCGTGTGGCGCTTCTGCTGGATGGGGTAGGTCTCGGGATCGTCGACCCAGCCCACGACTTGCACGGAGGTGGCGGCGATCTCGACGGCCTGCCCCTTGCCCTGGCTCGCGACGAGCGTGCCCTCGACGGCGATGGCGCACCCGGCCGACAGCTTCGCGATCTCGCTCGCGTAGTTCGGCAGCTCGCCGGGCGCGACGACCTGGATGGGCTCGAAGGCCGAGCCGTCGTGGAGGTGAATGAACGACAGCCCAGCCTTCGAGTCGCGCCGCGTGCGCACCCAGCCGCGCACCGTCACGGGAGCGCCGACCGGGACGTGCCCGCCGAGGAGACGCGCGACGCTGGTGGTGTGGGCAGCGGTCGGGCCGGAGGACGAAGGGGCGGACATCGCGCGACAGCTTAACGCAGCCCTTGGCCTTGACGAAGCCAACCTGCGGCGCCCACGCGCCCCGAGCGGGATGCGCGGGGTCGCGGAATGCTGGTACAAGGAAGCATGGCCGGCGGCACCGCACCTTCCCGAGCGCGGCTCGTCAAGCTCGTCGTGCCCGTCCTCGTGATCGCCGCGGCGGGGGTCGCCTTCTGGCGCTCGGTGCGGAGCGCGCGCGCCGCGCCTTACTCCCTCACGGCCTCGACCGCGCGGCGGCCGTGGCGGCTCGTCGTCCAATCGCCGACCGGCCCGAACGAGCCCGCGCTGCTGCTCGAGGCGCCGGCCGAGGTCTCGCGCGAGCTCTTCGATCAGGTCTTCAAGCGGTCGATGGAGTCGATGCGAGCTCCCGAGCTCACGGGCATCCCGCTCGTCCTCGCGGGCGAGCTCGGGCGCGGCGCCCAGCGCCTCCCCGCCGACGCCCTCGTCGAGATGGCGCGCGCGGCCGGCCTCGAGGCGACGCCGCCCACGCCCCGGTGCATGGTCCACCGACGCGCGCCCGAGCCGGACGCCCGCCAGCAGGTCTACCTCGCGCTCTTCGACAGCCCGGGCCTCGCGACGTTCCGCGCGAACCTCGCGGTGCGCCTCGGCCCGAGCTTCGACGCCGCCGCCCTGCCGCCCGCGCTCTTCGTCGGACTCGTCGAGTCCCCGCAGCAGCGCTGGCTGCCCCTGTACCTCGACGCCGACAAGGACTGCCTCGCCCCGATCACCGTCGCCACCGACTCCTGACGGCGGCTCAGTCCGAGGCGGACGGCACCTCGACGACGACGTCTCCGAAGACGCGCGTCTGGCACGCGAGCCGCATCTTCGTGATGAAGTACACGTTGCCGAGGTGCTTTTTCTCGGCGACGTTGAGCGGCGACAGGTGGGCCTCGCCGTCGAGGATCTTGACGCGGCAAAGGCCGCACGTGGCCTTGCCCACGCAGGCCGTCGAGATGTCGATGCCGGCGCCGCGCCCGACGTCGAAGATCGACACGCCGTCGGCGCACGCGACGCGTAGCCCGCCGGGTTGGAAGGTCACCGAGGCCATCAGGCGCCGGCCTCGTCGGGCCAATGCGACAGCCCCACGCGATTGCCCTCGGGATCGCGCACGTAGAGCGTGAAAGGCGTGCGCGCTTCGACGGGGACGCCCGCGGCGGCCAGGTGGTGCTCCCAGCGCGCGCGCGCCGCGCGCTCGATGCGCAGCGCGACGAGGTGCAAGCCCGGGCGCGCGTCGCGGTCCTCCTCGGACTCCGTGGGCCCACCCGCGACGACCTCGATCGCGAGGAAGCCGCCG
>DATKFB010000650.1:0-9986 GCA_035544435.1 Polyangia bacterium | reverse complement strand
GACCTTAACATAGTTCGTTCCCCGCGGACCGTTCCCCGCGGACCCGGTGGCAAGGACCGTCGAGAGAAAGACGCCCGCTGTTCAAATCCGAACACCGCGCGACACCCCGGCGGCTCATGGGGCCGGTTCAGCGCGGCGTGCCCCGCGGCACGTGGGTTGCTGTACGACGCCGCGTGCCCGAGCTGCCGTCGCCCCGGCGTCTCCCCCTCGCGGTCTTCCTCGTGGGCCTGAGCGCGCTGGCCGCGCCGGGCGCGCGCGCGCAAACTGGACCGGCCGGCATCGCGGGTCCCGCCGTCGCCGCGCCTCGCGAGGAGCCGCTGGCGGTCCTTTTCGGCGTCGCTCCCGACTCACGTCTCGCCGCGCTCGGCGCGCTGGCCACGCGGACGCACGTCGACTGCCGCGCGTCGAGCCCCGTTCGGACCGGCGCCGCGGGGCGCGAGGCCCTCCCCGTCGTTTGCATTCCGCCGCCGAGCCGGACGCCCATGCCGGTCTCGGCGACGTACTGGTACGAGGACGAGACGCTCGCGCGGGCCTTCCTCGTGGCGACCCTGTCCTCGCCGACGGTGGCCGAGGCCCGGGGCCGATTCGACGTCCTGCACCTTTGGATCGCGCACACTCTCGGTCCGCCGGCGCAACCGCTGCAGCTGCCGCCGGGCTGGTCCGGAGCGCGTCCGCTGCCCGACACCGAGCAGCTGAGCTTGCTGCTGGCGGGTCGCGCACGCCTGTCGATCGTGTGGCAGCGGCCGGAGGCCTCGATCGAGCTGTGGCTCGCGGGCGAGCATGGCCAGCTCGTGCTCGCCGTCGGCATGCTCAGTAACGCCGCCGGCCGCCGCTGCACCCCGGACGTCGTCGAGAGCGCGCTCCTCGATCTGTTTCCGCCGGCGACCGCCGAAGAGCGGACGCGCGCGGCGGCGCTCCTCGCGCGCTGCCACATGACGCGAGCAGTGGGCGCGCTGCGCGCGACGCTCGCGCACGACGACGACGCCGCCGTGAAGGCCGAGGTGTCGCGCGCGCTCGAGCAGCTCGCGGCGGCGCCCGTCGCCGCGACGCCCGTCGTAGCGGCGACGCTGCCGCGCCTCGCGGACGAGCGCGACGCGACCGAGCCGAAGGAAGAGACGCCGCGGCCCGCGCCGCCGACGCCCGCGCCGACGGCGGGCGCGCCGCCCCGCACCGGCCCCGGGATGGTCGCGCCGCCAGCGACGACCGAACCGAGCGGACCCATTTCGGGAACGCCGCTCGCGATCGGCGCGTCGACCATGGCTGGCGCGGCTCTCCTGCGCAACCTCGCCCTCATGGGCGGACCGCAGCTGACGGGCGTGACACCGCAGCTTCTCCTCGGCTCGGCCGGCGCCGTCATCGGCTTCGGCACGACGTGGGGACTGTCGCGCTTCGGTTTCCGCCCCACCCTCGAGCAGGCCGCCTGGTACGCGAACGTGACGGCCTGGGGCACGCTCGGCGGCGTCGCCATTTGGAGCGTGAGGGGATCCGACAACCCGAAGCTCAAGTACGGGCTGCCCGCGCTCGGCGAGGCGCTCGGCATGGGCGCGGGCGTGTGGAGCGCGCGGCGGTGGACCTGGACGATGCCCCAGCTCGTGCTCGCCGACAGCCTCCTGCTGGGCGCCAGCCTAACGGCGCTCGGCGCGAGCGTCATCGAGCAGCCGCGGCCCCACCTCACGATCAGCGACGCCGTCGTCGCGCCTCTCGCCATGGTGGGCGCCGCGGCGGCCGCGCGCTTCCTCGAGCCGACCGAGCGCGACCTCGGTCTCATGACGGCGAGCGCGCTCGCGGCGGGCTGGGAGGGCGCGCTGCTGGGCGCGGGGCTCGGGCGCGCGAGCTTCCTCGGCAGCCATCAATCGTGGGGCGGCGCGGCCGTCGGGCTCGGCGTGGGCTATCTCGGCGGCGCGGCCGCGGGCGCGTTCACCGAGGTCGCCCCGAGCACGCTCGGCGTGGGCGCCGCGGGGATCCTCGCCGGCAACGTCCTCGGCCTCGGCCTGCAGCTCACGATACAGGGGTTCGCGCGCGGGGACGCCGAGACGCCGGGCGCCGCGTTCACCCCCGACGAGCTGCACGCGCGCGCCACGTCGGCCGCAGTGGGGGGCCTTCTCCTCGCGGGCGTGGGTGTCGCCGCGGCGCCGCACCTGCACCTCGGCCCGAGCGCGACGTCGATGACGCTGACCGGGATCCTCTACGGTGCCGGGACGTGGTGGCTGGCGTCCGAGGCCTCGTACCACGGCCAGCCCGTCACGGCGGTGGCCGAGGCACGGCTCGAGGGGGGCCTGCTCACGGGGGCGGCACTCGGCGGCCTCGCGGGCCTCGTCGCCTCGCGCTGGTTCGCGCCCGACGGCGAGGAGCAAGCCCAGACCTTGCTCGCCGCCGGGCTCGGCATGGGCGCCGGCCTCGGGCTCGCCAAGCTTACGACGAGCACGAAGGGCACGCCCGACGCTCTGGGCGTGCTCTTCGGCGCGGGCGCCGGGTTCGCGGGTGGCGCGCTCACGGCGCGCGCGCTGGAGCTGCGCGCGCCCGACCTGGGCGCCGGCACGCTCGGCCTCGCCACGGGCCTCCTCATCGGCGAGCTCGTCCCCACGTTGCGCTGGGACAGGTGGCAGGACTCGCGCGTCACCGCCGGCTCGACGCTGCTCGGCATGTCGCTCGGCGCGGGCGCCGGCATCGCGCTTGCCCACCCGACGAACGCCACGGGCGGCGAGGTCGGCGTCGCGACGACGGCTGGTGGGCTGGGCGTCCTCGCGGGGCTCGGCCTCGGCTACGCGCAGCCGTGCGGCCTCGTGGAGCCGTGCACGTCGCGGGCACCGCGCGTGGGCGCCCTCGTGGGCGGGCTGTCGCTCATGGGCGGCGCCATCGCGCTCGAGCCCGAGCTGCACCTCGCCACGACGCTCGGCCCCGACGCCGGGAAGCTCGCGTTCCTGGGCGGCACGTTCGGCTTCGCCGACGGCCTCATGCTCGCCGGCGTGCTCGACCCGCGCGGCGTCATCTCGGGGACGACGCCGCGCGGGGCGTGGGGCGGCATCCTCTTCGGCACGTCGGTCGAGACCGGCGCGGGCCTCGTCGCGTCGAAATACGTCCGCCTACACGACGGCGATCGGCTCTTCCTCGCGGGTGGCAAGATCTCGGGTGGCCTCTTCGGCTTGGGCGCGGCGATGCTCGTGCGCGACCACACCGGCACGCACGACACGCTCGCGACGCTCGCCGGCTCGATGGGCGGGCTCGCGGCCGCCACGGCGGCCCAGATGTACACGCCGCTCGGCGGGACGGACGGCGGCGCCGCCGCGGCGGGCGCCGTCTTCGGCGCGTTCGTGGGCGCGCTCGTGCCCACGCTCGACGAGCCGCGGTGGCAGGGCCTCGATCACCGCAAGACGGGGGGCGGGCTCCTGCTCGGCCTGTCGGGCGGCGCCATCGCGGGCGCGGCGGTCAGCCACGCCACCGACGCCTCGTCGCGCGCGCTCGGTCTGACTATCGCGGGAGGCGTCGACGGGCTCGCCTCGGGCCTCGGCCTCGGCCTGCTCCTCTCGAACGACGCCAGCAGCCGCCCGACGCGCGTGGGCGTCGTCGCGGGCGCGGAGGCGGGCCTCGCACTCGGCGGCCTCGCCTGGCCGCGCCTCACCCTCGGTCCCGGCGACGCCTCCATGATCACGCTCGCGACCACGCTCG
Organism: Polyangia bacterium; assembly: GCA_035544435.1. Lineage (GTDB taxonomy): Bacteria > Myxococcota_A > Polyangia > Fen-1088 > Fen-1088 > DASZFV01. The sequence goes on along the minus strand of DATKFB010000650.1, from coordinate 6,320 downwards.
GCGCCTGGACGGGCGTCTGGGTGCCGACGCTCGGCCACGCGAGCACGAGCGACGTCTCGGCGGCGAAGACCTGGGGCGGATTGCTCGCGGGAGGAGGCTTCGCCTCGATCGGCGCCTCGCTGCTCGCACCCGAGCTGGAGGTCGACGGCGATCTGCTCTTCGACGCCGTCGCGGTCGACGCGCTCTGGACGGCCGCGGGCGCGGGCGCGGGCGCGCTCGTGAGCACCCGCGACGACGCGCCCGTGTGGGGCATGCTGGGCGCCGGCACGGCGGGGCTGCTGTTCGGCGGCGCGCTCCACCGCTCGATCGAAGTCGGCGAGGCCGAGGGGCCGCTGCTCGCGCTCGCGGCCGGCGAAGGCGCCTGGCTCGGCGGCTGGGCCCCGTACCTTCTCCACACGCGCAGCGCCGTGACCGAGCGGCAGCGCGCCGGGGCGCTCCCCGTCGGCGGCTTCGGCGCGGCAGGGGTCGCGACGCTCGTGAGCGGCGCCTTCGAGCTCTCGCCCGCGCGCGCCGGCTACGGCGGGCTCGGTAGCGCGCTCGGCGCCTCGCTGGGCGGCGGCGTTGCGCTCCTGTCGCCGTCGCTGCACGACCAGCGCGGCGTCGGGCTGATGCTGGGCGGGACGATGCTCGGCCTCGGGGCGGGCGTCGGCCTCGCGCCGCGGCTCGGCACCGAGTCGACGAGCCGACTCCTCGGCGGTGCCACCGCGGGCGCCGCGCTCGGCGCCTCGGAGTCGTTGCTGTTCGCGTGGTCGGGGCGGGCCGAGGGCCAACAACAATACGGCGGCGCGGCGCTCGTCGGCGGCGGGCTCGGCGCCTCGCTCGGCCTCGCGGCGGCCGCGACGCCGTCGTCCGATCGCGGCTCGGCACCCGCGACGGCGGGTTTCGCGGCCTGGGGCGCGTTCTCGGGCTCGCTCGCGGGGTCGCTCGTCGGCACCGACCCGCACGAGATCGTGTTCGGCGGCCTCATCGGCGCCAACGCCGGCTTCCTCGCGGGCTACGCGCTCATGCGGTCCGAGATCGTCGACCCGCGCGACTTCGGCTGGCTGAGCCTGTTCGGCGCGCTCGGCACCGTCGCGGGCGCGGGGGCGGGCGCGGCCGTTTCGGCCGGGAGCTCGGCGCCCATCCGCGCGGGCCTGGCGGCGGGACCGGCCACCGGCATGCTCGTCGGCGCGCTCGTGCTGCCCCGCCTGCGGCGGTCGCTCACGCCGAGTGGCCCGACGGCGAGCGCGTCCACGGCGCCGCGCGACCCCGACGCGAGCGCGCCCGAGGGCGGCGGCGCCCACGCCGGCGCGCGACACGCGGAGCGCGGCGTGGGCACGGGCGCGGGCAGCGACAGCGACGGCTCGTCTTTGTCGCGGCGCCTCGCGCAGGTGGGAACCGTCACCGACTGGCAGCCCCTCGTGGGGGCTTTGCCCGTCTCGCCCGACGGCGGCCCGGCGCCGGTCCTCTTTGGCCTCACCGGCCACTGGAAGTGAGCTGTAGAGTGCGGGCATGTCTTCGAAAGTGGGAACGCTCGTCGTGTCCGCTTGGGAGCCGGAGGTGGCGCCGCTGCGGCGCCTGCTGCGCGCGGCGCGGAGGGGCGCGCGCGACGTCGCGCTCGAGGCGATTGGCGTCGGTACCGTCGACGCGGCGGTCGGCGCGGCAAACGCCATCGCGCGCGTCCGCCCGCGGCGCGTGATCTTCGTCGGGACGGCTGGTGTGTACCCGGGCGCGGCGCGCACGTTCACGATCGGCGCGGCGGCGGTCGCGGGCGAGCTCGGCCTCGTGTCGACGGCCACGCTGCGCGGCGACGCCTACCACCCCGCGCCCCTCGTGGCGACGGCGGAGGCGACGCCCGCGCTGCGCGACCGCCTTGCGCGCGCCAGCGCCGCCGGCGCCGCGACGCCCGTCGCGCGCGTGGCCTGCCCGCTGGCCATCACGCACACCATGGCGCTCGCGCGGCGCATCGCCGCGACGGGAGCCGCGCTCGAGAACCTCGAGGCCTTCGCGGTGGCGCGCGCCGCGAGCATGGCGCGTGTCCCCTTCGCCGTCGTGCTCGGCGTCTCGAACGTCGTCGGCCCGAAGGCGCACGCCGAGTGGCGCGCCAACCACCTCGGCGCCTCGCGCGCCGCCTGCCACCTCGTGTGGTCGCTCCTGCGCGCGCGCGCCGCGTGAGCCGCGCCGGCCGGCTCAGTCCGACCAGTCGGCCACGACGTCCGCGCCCACGAGCCCCGCGCGCCGCGCGCGCGCGAACAGGACGTCGACGGCGCGCCGCGCGTCGTCGGCGATCGCGGCCGTGTCTTGATTGGCGTAAAGGTTGAGGTAGTGATCGATAAGCTCAGGCTTAGACAGGGCTCTCTCTCCGCGATCCTCCGCGGCCAGGACGGCGATGATCTCTTCCCTGTGGGCGAGCGCCCAGGCGATGCTCGCGCGCAGCACGCGCGAGACGCGGGTCACCGCGTCCGGTCCGAGCGCGCGGCGAATGAGGTTCACGCCGAGCGGCAGGGGCAGACCGGCCTCGGCCTGCCACCACTCGCCGAGGTCGACGACCTTGTGCAGCCCGCGCTGCGGGTAGAGCAGGCGGCCTTCGTGGATGAGCAGGGCCGCGTCGACCTCTCCGGCCTCGAGCGCCTCGAAGATGCGCCCGAACGGGAAGATCGGGATCTCGATGCCCTGCGCGGTGGGTTGGATGAGCCGCAGGACGAGCCACGCCGTCGTCGAGGCGCCAGGGATACCGACGCGCGCGCCCGCAAGCTCGGCCGGCGCCATGGGCCGCCGCGCGACGACGACGGGCCCGAAGCCCCGCCCCACGGACGCGCCGTGTGGCAGGAGCTGGTACGCGCCCGCGAGCGCCGGGTACGCGCCCAGCGAGACGGCGACGACGTCGGCCCCGCCCTCGCCCGCCAACGCGTTGAGCGCCGCCGTGTGGTCGCGCCGGTGCGTGAACGTCAAGCCCTCGGTGTCGATGCGCCCGTGCCGGAGCGCGTGGAACATGAACGCGTCGTCGGCGTCCACAGAGTAGGCGAGCGAAATGGGGCGGAGGGCGGACATGAAGAGTGTCGGAGCGTGTGGGAGTCCCGGAGAGGATACTCCAACACCCCATTGACCCGGGGCCACCCGAGAGGCGATCCTCGGTCGTCCGTGCGTGCGCCCCTCCCTCGGCTGCTTGGTATGCTGCTCGTCGTCGGAGTGGTGACGTCAGCCGCGCGCGCGGCGCGCGCCGCGCCGCGCATCGAGGAGGTCGAGGACGCGCTCGGGCACGACCGGTCGTACAAGGTTCGGGTCGACGCCGCGCTCGTACTCGGCCGCCTGCGCCAGACGCGTTCGATCCCGGCCCTCATCGGCGCGCTCAAGGATCCCAATCCGGCGGTGCGCGCCAGCGCCGCTGGCTCGCTCGGCCACATCGGGTCGCCCATCGCCAAGGACGCCGTCGCGAAGGCGCTCGCCGATCCGGTGCCGCTCGTACGGCGCAGCGCGAAGGAAGCGCTGCGGATGCTGGGCGGCGGTGACGTCGACGTCGAGACGCCGCCCGCACCCACGCTCGGCGCGCCCGCGATCCGCCCGCGCCCGGGGAAGAAGCTGTCGTTCGAGGTCAAGCCCATGGGCGACCAGAGCCAGCACGCGGGACAGGCGCTGCGCAGCCACATGCGCGACTTCATGCTCGCGCAGCTGCGCCCGTACGGCGACATCGCGCCGCCCGAGAACAGGGGCATGTACGCCGTCGACGGCGTCATCAAGGATCTCTCGACGAGCACGCGCGGCGGCGACGTCGAGGTGAGCTGCGCAGTGCAGCTCGTCCTGTCACGCCAGCCGGGCGGAGGCGTCTTCTTGCTCACCTCGGGCGAGGCGACGATCCAGCGGCCCAAACACCTCTACAGGCCGCAGCAGAAGCCCGGCATGGAGCTCGAGGCGCTCGAGAACGCCCTGCGCAGCGCGAGCGAGGACCTGCTCAACCAGATCTCGCGCCAATGAACGCGGACGCCGAGCGGTGGCGCGCGCCGGGCGCGCAGAGCGGGCCCTCCGTCGCGCAGAGCCCCGCGCCCAAGCCCGCGCGCAGCCGCCTCGACGCCATCGACTGGCTGCGCGGCCTGGCGGTCGTCTTGATGATCCAGACGCACCTCTATGATTCGTGGGCCAGCCCGGCGGCCAAGGCGTCGGCCGCGTACTGGTGGACGCGCTACCTCGGCGGCGTGCCGTCGCGTCTGTTCCTGCTGCTCGTGGGAGTGTCGATGGCCATCGGGTTCGAGCGTCAGCTCGAGCGCGGCGCTGCGCGCGCCGCGATGGTGCGCGCCTCCGCGCGGCGCGGCCTCGAGATCCTGGGGCTCGCCTACCTCTTCCGGTTTCAGGAGTACGCGCTCGCCGGCTTCTGGGGCCCCGTAGGCGATCTGTTTCGCATAGACATCCTTAACTGCATCGGCGCGTCGATGATCCTGGTCGCCTTCGTCGCGGCGCCGCGCGCGGGGCGCCCGCAATACGCGGTCACGCTCGCGGCGGCCGCCGTGTTCGTGGGGCTGGGCGCCGTCATCGGCCCGGCGCACTTCCCGACCTTCCTCCCCGTGGCGCTGACGGCGTACGTCGGCGGCCAGCGGCCCATGTCCTGGTTCGGGCTCTTCCCGTGGGCGGCCTGGTCGTTCGTGGGCGTCGCCGTCGGCCACTTCTGGGTGCGCGCGAGCCGCGACCGGCGTCGCGAGACGATCGCGTACGCGCTCACGGGCGTCGTCGGCCTCGCGCTCATGGGGGCCGTGATCCTCGTGCGCAAGTGGAACCCGTACGTCATCCGCTACCCGAACGAGGTCGTGCAGCAGATGGGACCGGGCACTTTCTTTTACAGGCTCGGGTTCAACTTCCTCTTCGCCTTCGTCGGCTACGCGGTGACGCGCGCGCTCGGTGACCGCTTTTCGATCATGCGACAGCTCGGGCGGACCTCCCTGCTCGTCTACTGGATCCACGTCGACCTTTGCTACGGCCTCGTCTCGCGCCGAATCCACCATCACCTCGACATGACGCAGGCCACGATCGGCTTCGTACTCATGACGGGCGCGATGTTGCTCGTCTCGCTCGCGAAGACGAAGTATTGGGATCCGTGGCGGCGGCGGCCCGGCCGCGCCGCGCCGCGCATGCCCCCGACGCCGACGCCCGTGTGATCCTCCCATGAAGTCGGCGAAGAGCATCTCATGACCGAAACCGACGCCCGCGCGCACGCGCTCGAGATCTTCCTCGAGGTCGCCGCCCACGTCGACGGCGCGGCGCTCTTGCGCGCCTCGGCGACGGGCGAGGCGGTCGCGTCCGCCACGCACGTCCTGGCCGTCGGCAAGGTCGCGTTCCCCATGTTGGCGGGCGCCGCCGAGTCCGCGCGCGCTCTCGCGGGACGCGCGCCGCGCCCGACGCTCGCGATCGCGCCGGCGCCGCGCGTGCCGGCCGAGCTCCCGCCGGGCGTCCGCGTCTCGCCCGCGGACCACCCGCAACCCACGGCGCGCAGCGTGGCGGCCGCTGAGGCCGCGCTCGCCTTCGTGCGGGCTCTCGCGCCGGCCGATCGCCTGCTCGTGCTGCTCTCGGGCGGCGCGTCCTCGCTGCTGTGCCTACCCGCCGCGGGCCTCACGCTCGAGGACAAGCGCGCCGCGACGGCCGCGGTCTCGCGCGGCGGCGCGGCCATCGGCGCGCTCAACGCCGTCCGCAAGCACCTGTCGGCGATCAAGGGCGGGCGCCTCGCCCTCGAGTCGCGGGCGCCCGTCACCGTGTTCGCGCTCTCGGACGTCATCGGCGGCGAGCCCGCCACGATCGGCTCGGGGCCGTTCTCACCCGATCCGACGACCTACGCCGACGCCCTCGCGGCCGTGGCCGCCGCGCAGGCGGAGCTCCCGCGCGCGGCGCGCCTGCACCTCGAGCGCGGCCTGCGCGGCGAGCTCGCGGAGACGCCCAAGCCGGGCGACGCGCGGCTCGCGCACGTCACGTGGACGGCCATCGCGGGCCCCGAGCGCGTGCCCGCCGAGGCCCGCCGCGCCGCGGAGGCGCGCGGCCTCCAGGTCGGCGTGCTCGCGCGCGACGTCGAGGACGACGTCGACGCGGTGGCGGCCGCCTACCTCGATCGGGCGCGGCACGAGGCAGGCGCGGGCGGCGCGCCGCGCGTGCTCGTCGGCAACGGCGAGCCGACGATCAAGGTCGGGGCCGACGCCGGCAAGGGCGGGCGCTCGACCCACCTCGCGCTCGCGATCGCGCGCGGGCTCGCGGCGCTGCCCGCCGAGCTGCGGGGGCGCGTCGCGTTCCTCGCGGCGGGCACGGACGATCGAGACGGTGACACGCCCGTCTCGGGCGGGCTCGTCGACGGCACGACCTGGACGCGC
>DATKFB010000649.1:0-3421 GCA_035544435.1 Polyangia bacterium | reverse complement strand
CGCCGATCTTTGCGGCACGCTGTGAGGTTTCGGGGCAGCTGGCGCGACGGCTTGGGCTAGGTGACGGCGTGGTGCGCGCGCTCGACGAGACCTACGAACGTTTCGACGGCAAGGGGGCGCCACGGCGCACAAAAGGGGCCTCGCTCTCCCCGCTGGCCCGCGTCCTCGCGGTGGCCGAGACCGCGGCGATGTTCGTCAAGCTGCCCGGCGGAGAGTCGCACGCCAACCGCATCCTCACCGAGCGCTCCGGGGGCCAGTTCGATCCCGACGTGGTGCGCGCGTTTCTCGACGGTCGGGACAAGATCATGGCGCTTGCGCGTGGCGATGCGATGCTGGTCGCGCTGCTCGATGCCGAGCCCCGACCTCATCGCACCGTCGAGAGCGGCCGCGAGGTCGCGCTGGTGCTGGCCGACTTCGCCGATCTCAAGTCGACCTTCACTCTCGGGCACTCGCGCAAGGTGGCGGAACTCGCACGTCGGGCGGCGGCCGGTCTGGGGCTGGCCGCGACGGAGATCGAGGCCGTCGAGATGGCCGGCTGGCTGCACGATCTCGGCCGAGTCAGCGTCTCGAACGCGATCTGGGACAAGCCTGGCCGGCTCGACGCGGGCGAATGGGACCAGGTGAGGGCGCATCCGTGGTTCACCGAGCGCGTCTTGCAGGCTGCCGCGCCCTGGCGTGACCTGGCGCGGCTGGCGGCCGCCGATCACGAACGCGTGGACGGCGCGGGCTATCCAAGGGGCGCGCCTCCGCACAACGCGGGCATGGCGGCGCGGCTGTTGGCCGCGGCCGACGTGTACCAGGCATTGCGAGAGCCGCGGCCTCACCGTCCGGCTTATGATCCGGCGCCCGCGGCGCGAATCGTCGTCGAGGAGGCGGACGCCGGGCGGCTCGATCGGGCCGCCGTCAACGCGATCCTCGACGTGGCTGGCCACACCGGCGTACGCGCCGCTCCGCCCGCCGGCCTCACCGAGCGAGAGGTCGACGTCCTCAAGCTGCTCGTGCGTGGGCTCGTCGACAAGGAGATCGCAGAGGCACTCGGCATCTCGCACCGAACCGTGCATCACCACAACCAGAGCATCTTCGGCAAGCTCGGCGTCTCGACACGCGGCGCCGCCGCGCTGTTCGCCGTCGAAAACGATCTCGCATAGGCCGTCAGGGCTCGACGAGGCCGTTCGTCACGGCGTAGAGCGCGGCAGCCGAGCGGGTCGCGACGCCCGTCTTCTCGTAGATATGCGCAACGTGGTTCTTGACCGTCACGGGCGAGATGTGGAGGGCGCGGCCGACCTCCTTGTTCGAGAGGCCGCGCACCACGAGGACGAGGATCTCGACCTCGCGATCGGTCAGGCCCGCTGGGTGCGCCTTGCGAACGCGCGCGTGGCCCGCGGCCGCGAGGACGGCGTTGACGGCGTCGGCGTCGAGGGCGCCGCGCGTCGCGAGCGCGCCGAGCTCGCGCGCGGCCGCCTCGGGCGTGAGGGCCGCGCGGTGCGCGCGCGCTTCGGTGAGCGCGTGGTAGACGTCGGCCGCGGCGAGCAGACGCGCCGCGGGGGCGAGCGCGGCGCCGCCTACGCCGCGGTGGTAGCCGCCGCCATCGAGTCGCTCGTGGTGGCTCGCGACGAGCGCGGCGAGCGGCTCGAGACCCGGCGCCTGCACGAGGACGCGCGCGCCGTGGTAAGCGTGCTGGCGCACGCGCTCGCGCTCGCCGCTGTCGAGGGGGCCAGTCTTGTCCCAGACGCCGTTGGGCACGCTCACTCGCCCGAGATCGTGGAGCAACGCCGCGCGCCGCAAGAGCCGCGCGTCGTCGTCGCCGAGCCCGGCGCGCGTGGCGGCCTCGCCCGCGAGGCGCGCGACGCCCGTCGAGTGTGCGAGCGTGAACGGCGACTTGAGGTCGACGTAGCGCGCGAAGGCGAGCGCGACGTCGTCGAGGCTGGCCTCGTCTAGGGTCAGGGGCGGCGCGGGCTCGGCGTCGAGGAACGGCTGCCAGGCCGACGGCGCGGTGACGATGTCGAGCACCGGCCTCGCGGCCGCGAGGAACGCGTCGACGAGCTCGGGATCGAACTGGGCGCCGCGCCGCTCGCGCGCGACGGCGAGCGCCGCCGCGGGACCGCCCGTGCGCGCGTGCACCTCGAGCGCCTGTGCCAGAGAGAGCACGCGGGCGGGCAGGGCGATCTCGCGCCCGGCGAGAGCGCGCGGCGCGCCGCGCCCGTCGAAGCGTTCGTACATCTCGCCGAGCGCGCTCACGACGCCCGGCCCGACACCGAGCGTGGCCGCGAGCGCCGTCGCCTGGTCGCAGTGCGCGCGCGCGAGCTCGGCGTAGCCGCGCGGCTGCGAGAGGAAGCGGACGACCGCGTGGGCACGCACGTGGAGCGGCTCGCTGCGCGCGAGCTCGCGCAGCGCGAGGCCGATGATCTCGGCCGCACGCGCGGGATCGGCGCTCTGGAACGTCGCGAGGTAGGCGAGGTCGTCGCCGCCAGCGAGCGCGGCCTCCTCGTGCGCGAAGCCGCTGCAGCCGAGGTAGCGTAGGAGCGCCGTGTAGTAGACGTCGCGGAGCGCGTCGCCCACGAGGCCGAGGCGCTCGCCGAGCCGCGCAGCGATGACTGCAGTGCGCAGCGCCGACTCGGGCGGGTTGCCCGCGCCGAGGTCCGTGGCGAGCGAGAGCGCGCCCAGAAGCGGCGCGAGGCGCGCCTCTTCGACTGCAAAATGAGCCGATCGGACCATGTCTCGTCGCGCGCGCCTCCCCTACCTTGGTCTTCGAGAGGAGATCACCATGAACACCGAAGAGAAGAAATCCCTGATCCGCCGCTATTACAAGGAGGTCTGGAGTGAGGGGAACCTCGCGTTCGTCGACGCGCACATGACAAAGGACTACGTGAACATCGACCCGGCGACGCCCGGCGCCCGCCTCGAGGGCCGCGAGGCCTTCAAGCGGCTCGTGGGCGCGCTGCGCGGCGCGTTCCAGGAGATGACGATGACGGTCGACGGCCAGTACGCCGACGGCGACGTCGTCGTCACTGAGTGGACGTCGCGCGCCGTGCACCGCGGCCCGCTCAACGGCCTGCCGCCCACGGGCAAGGCGGGCACGACGACGGGCATCACCGTGAGCCGCTTCGAGGGCGACAAGATCTCCCAGGACCACGCGATTTGGGATCTATTCGGCCTCCTGCAGCGGCTCGGCGCGATCCCGAGTTAGTCAGTTCGATTCGAGGCGTGGTTCGCCATCGTCGCGGCACCCGTGCCGTGATCACGTCGGCAACCTCGGCGCGTCGACACGACCGCGCCGTGGTTGGCGTCGAGAACGATCTCGCGTAGGCAATCTTGCCGATGCGGGCCTGAGGCCGACTCCATAGAGTCGGTTTCAGGAGGCCGACATGGACAATATCCAGATCGTGAATGGCATGTACGAGGCGTTCAAGCGTGGGGACCT
>DATKFB010000648.1:0-3779 GCA_035544435.1 Polyangia bacterium | reverse complement strand
GCGCGTCGGCCGCGCCGACGCGCCGGCCGCCGGCGAGATCGTGCGCGTCGAAGCCAACCTCGACGACATGAGCCCCCAGCTCGTGGCGCCGCTCTTCGAGGCCCTGCTCGAGGCGGGCGCCGTGGACGTGTGGTCGACGCCGATCGTCATGAAGAAGGGACGGCCGGCGCTCGAGGTCACGGCCCTCGCGCCGCCGGCGGCGGTCACCGCGGTCCAGCGCGCGTTCTTCCGCCACTCGACGACGCTGGGCGTGCGGCTGCAGCCGATGGCGCGCGCCGTCCTCGCGCGCGCCTTCGAGACCGTCGCGACGCCGTACGGCGCCGTGCGCGTCAAGCTCGGCGCGCTCGACGGCGAGATCCTCGGCGCGCAACCCGAGTTCGAGGACTGCCGTCGGCTCGCGTCGCGGGCAGAGGTCCCGGTGCGCGTCGTCATGGCCGCGGCCACGGCGGCGGCGCACCGGCTGCTCGCGGGCGCGACGGCCGCGGCGCCGCGCGCGCGCGCGCAGGCCCCGCGCGCCAAAGGGAAGAGACGGGCCCGATGAGTGATCGCCTGCGCCGTGCGCTCGACGAAGATCTCTGCAAGGCGGCGCAGGTGCTCGCGGTCGGCACGGGCGAGAGCCAGCTGCACGCCGCCGCCGAGCACATCGCGCACGCGCTCGCGGCGTCGTCGGTGAGCGTGTTGGCGGTGGTCGCCGATCCCGAGGCGGCCTACATCGTCGCCGACAGCGACGAGAGCGAGGTCGGGCGCATGCGCTTGCCGCTCGCGCAGTACCCGCACCTCCAGCGCGCGCTCGAGACGGGCGAGGTGACGTTCACGGGCGGCGCGGGCGCGCAGCCGCCGTCCGAACTCTCCGCGGTCTTCCCGCTCATCGTGGGGCGCAAGCCCGTGGGGGCGCTCATCGCCCGATTCCCGCGCGACGGGCAAGGGGACGAGCGACCGTCCGACGAGATCATCAGCTTGGGTCGCCTCGCGGCCTCGTTGCTGGGCATGATCTTGCGCGGCGCGAAGGCCCTCGAGCCCATCCGCGAGCGCACGCGTCGCATCACGCTGCAGGACTTCCACGAGGAGCGTCGGCTGCGGGCCATCGAGCGCTACCGCGCGTTCATCGACAGCGCGTCGGATGGCATCGTCGTCCTCGACGGCGAGGGACGCGTCCTCTACATGAACCGCGCCGCCGAGGAGGTCACGGGGTACGCGCGCGACGGCCTGGCCGGCCGCCCGCTCACGCAGATCGTTCCCGAGGTCCACCGCGCGCGTCTCGAGGCCGAGATCGTGCACGCGACGCGCGCCGAGCCCGTCGACAACTTCGACCTCGAGATCGTGACGACGTCCGGCGATCGCCTCATGGTGTCCGTCGCCTCGATCGGCATCCTGTCCGAGCACGCGGCCGCGATCTTCTCGTTTCGCGACGTCACGCTCGCGCGCGAGCTCGAGCGCGAGCTGCGCCGCACGACGGAGTTCCTCGAGCGCATCCTGAACTCGACGGTCGACGGCATCATCGCGGCCGACATGCGCGGCACGATCCTGCTTTTTAACCAAGGCGCCGAGCGCATCTGCGGCCACAAGGCCGTCGACGTCATCGGAAGGATGTCGGTGCGGCGGCTCTACCCGACGGGCGTCGCCGAGGAGGTCATGCGGCTCATTCGCTCGGCCGAGCACGGCGGCGGCGGCCGCCTCGAACCCGTACGCCGCGATCTCATCAGCATCGCGCGCGAGAAGATCCCGGTCTCGATCTCGGCGGCGCTCGTGTTCGACGACGAGGGGCGCGAGATCGCGACGGTCGGCATCTTCTCCGACCTCCGGGATCGCCTGCGCATGGAGGAGCGGCTCGCGACGGCGCAGGAGAAGCTCGCCGTGTCGGAGAAGCAGGCCGTGGCCGTCGAGCTCGCGGGCGCGGCCGCGCACGAGCTCAACCAGCCGCTGACGTCCGTCATGGGCTACGCGCAGATGCTGCTGCGCAAGCTCGGCGCGGCCGACGCGCTCATCCCCCACGTGCAGACCATCCTCGACGAGGCGGAGCGCATGGCCACGATCGTGCGCAAGCTCGGCAGCCTCACGCGCTACGAGACGAAGAGCTACGTCGGCGGCGCGCAGATCCTCGACATCGATCGCTCGGCGCCCGAGGGTGGCGAACGCCCCAAATGACGGCGCAACGGCGCGAGGGCGCTCGCCCGACGCGAAAACTTTCCGTCGCCGGCGAAAGCAGGTAAAACCAGGCGACGATGAAGCCCGAGCAGATCACGGAGACGCTGGAGCAGGCCGCCGCGCAGCTCGGAATCCGCGTGCGCTACGAGACGATGACGGGAGACACCGCCGGGGGCGGGGGGCTCTGCAAGGTCAAGGGCGAGTGGTGCGTGCTCGTCGATCGCAAGACGCCTTCCGCCGAGCGGGCCGCGCTCCTCATCGAGGCGCTCGCCGGGTTCGACACCGACGGCGTCTTCCTGCCGCCGCAGCTGCGCGACGCCATCGCCACCAAGCGGACGCAGAAGCTCGGCGGCGCCCTCGAGACGGCCGCCGCCGGCGAGTGACTGAGGGTCGACCGGCGGGCGGACCGCGTTCACCCGATCAGGCCGTTCACCCGAGCCCGCGCAGGCGTTCCGCGATGAACGGATCGCTGCTGATCGTGTCACGAAGCGCGTCGCGCAGTTGACTGCGCAGCGTGGCCGGCGCGTCCGCGCCGAGCTGGCGAGCGAGCACGCGCTCGACGACGCGATCGAGCGCGGCCTTCGGGTCGATCTTGCCGGCCTGAAGGTCGGCCGCGATGTCCGACGTGAGTGGATCGGCGCCGCCGGCGCGCGCGGCCGCCGCCTCGGGCGCTGGACGATCGGCAGCGAGCGTCTCTGCAAAGCTCCGGCTCGCCCCTTCGGGCTTCTCGGCGCCCGTGGTCCCGGCCTTTCCCTTGACGGCGTCGGGCGCCGATGTGGCGTCGGGCGCGGCGCCGGGGACGCCGGCTTGCGAGCCTGGGCCAGTGACCATCATCGCCAAAGCGCCCCCCACCTTAGCACGTCAACTACTGATGTTGGACACCGCCGCCTTGGCCGTGTCGTGCTTCGCACGCAGCACGTTCGAGAGCGTCTTGAACCGCTGGCTGTCCGGCTGGACCTGCTCCTGCAGGCCGAGGAGCTGCATGTTGAACACCTGGCTCTCGCGCTGCATCGCCTCCATGGTCGCGAGGTCCGACGAGTCCGAGCCGCAACCGAGCGGCAGCGCCGCCGCCCGTGCTGGCCGCCGGCGACGCCGCGGGCGAGCCCGCGACGGCGCCCGTGGCGCTGGTCAGGACGCGATTGCCGATGCCGCTCGAAGGTGTTCCCGCGATGACGTCCGTTGCCCGGCTCTGGGCGCCAACGGCGCCGCCCATGAGCACCGAGGCCCCGCCCGCGAGGACGTCTCGCAACGGGGAGGCGGGGACCTCCGTTTGTCGCGGCCGCGTTCCGTCGATGGTGACGCCGCCAGCGGTTGACACGGCTGTCCAGGGCTCGGGGGGATCGGAACTGAGTGAGGTCGTTGTCTGGGACATGGGGACCTCCGCTCTGGTTCTCGGCCCCCGTGGCCGAGGTTTCGCGCCGGAGGTCGCTTCGCGGTGTACAATCGCTCCGTGGGGCTCTTTCGCGGCTTCCTGGCGCCGTTTCGTGGTGCGATCTACGTCGCGCGCGAGCGCATGTGGCGGCACCTCGTCGCGCCCATCCTCGTGAACTTGGCGCTCGGCGTCGGGACGCTCGTGGCCGCGTCACGCTTTTGGCGGCAGGACCTCGCGGAGATGCTCGCCAAGTCTCCCGTCG
>DATKFB010000647.1:0-2004 GCA_035544435.1 Polyangia bacterium | reverse complement strand
CGAGGTCGAAGACGAGCGCACCCCCGTCGAGCCCCGACCACGCCGAGGCGCGCACGAGCGAGACGCCGCCGAGCTCGCGGGCCAGCCGACCGTCGCGGCCGCCGAGGATCTCGACGAGCACGTCGGCGGCCCGGCCGTCGGGATCGCGCAGCGGCAGACCCGCGTACCCGACGACGACGTGCGCCTGCTCCCTGGCGGCCAGCGCGAAGACCTCCGTCTGTCCATCGGTCGCGCGCGGGGCGGGAGGCGGCGTGGCCGGCGCCGCGACGAGCGGCGCGGGCGCGTCGGCGAACAGGGCGCGCAGCTTGCCGACGACCCGCTCGACGTCGAGGTCGCCCACGAGGGCGATCGTGAGGTTCGAGGCGCCGTAGTGGCGCTGGAAGTGATCGGCGAGACGCCGGCGCGAGAGCGCCGAGAGGGAGCCGGCCGTTCCGAGCAGAGGCAAGCGGTAAGGATGCCCGAGCCACAGGGTCGCGGCGTAGAGGCGCGTCGCCGCGAACTCGGCGTCGTCCTCGTGGTCGCGTACGCGCTCGAGCGCGGCGAGCCGCGCGCGCTCGACCTCCTCCTCGGAGAAGGCGGGATGGCGCAAGCAGTCGGCGAGGAGCTCGAGCCCGTCCTCCCAATGGCGTGCCAGGAACTCGAGGTCGACCCCGAGCTCGTCGCGGCCGGCCGAGGCCGAGAGGCGCCCGCCCAGCGCCGCGAGATCGGCGGCGAGGCGCCCGGGGTCGCGCGTTCGAGTCCCGCGCGGCAACGTCGCGGCGAGGAGGCTGGTCACGCCGTTCGTGCGCGCGTCCTCAAGGCGCAGCCCCCCCGACCAGGTGGCGTGCGCGACGACGACGGGCGCGGTCGGATCGCGCAGCACGAGCACGCGCAAGCCGGACGGCAACACGACGCGCACGACGCCCCCGCTCGAGGTGACGGCGGCGGGTTGGGGCGCCTCACGCGCGGGGGCGGGAGGCGCGCCCGCCGCGAGCGCCCTCAAGCGCGCGGCGAGAGACTCGGGGGCGCGCGCCGCGGCGCCGCTCGTTGGCGCGAGGGCCGCGAGAGCGAGGTTGGACGGGCGCACGAGCGCGGCGGCGACCTCACGCACGCGCGCCGCCGTGAGTCCGCGCAGACCTTCGAGGTAGCGATCCTGGTAGCCGAGGTCGCCCGCGATCGTCGCGAAGAGACCGAGCTTTCGCGCGTAGCCGGCCGCCGTCTCCTGCGCGCGCGCGAGATCGGCCTCGAGCGCGGCGCGGGAGCCCTCGAGGTCGGCAGACCCGAGCTCGACCGCTGCGCGCGAGATCTCGGCGAGCGCGACGCGCGCGACGTCCTCGAGGCGGCCCGCGACGAGCGGTAGCTCGAGCTCGAGCAGCCCGCCTTCGCGCCCCTCGAGCACCGTCGCGCGCACGGCCCGCGCGAGCTGCCGGTTCAGCACGAGCTCGCGCGGAAGTCGGCCGGCGCCGTCGTGGGCAAGCGCCACGGCGAACACGTCGACGGCCGCGAGCTCCTCGGCGTCAAGCTCTCGGAGCCGGTAGCCGAGCGCGAGCGCCGCCTCCCCCGACTCGCTCACGGCGACCGCCGCGCGCGGGCCCGCCAAGGCGGGCGCGGGCGCCGACGTCGCCCCACCCTCGCGCTTCGGCAGCGCCCCGAAGGCCGTGGCGACGCGCTCGCGGAACGCACGCGCGTCGAAGTCGCCCACGGCGACGATGGTCACGTTGGCGCCCGCGTAGGCGCGCCGATGGAAGGCCGCCACGTCGGCGCCCGTGAGCCCTTCGAGGCTCGCAGGGGCGCCGAGGATCGGCCGCGCGTACCCGTGCCCTTCGAAGGCCGCCGCGAAGAGCGCGCGGGACGCCATAGACGCGGACGACGCGGCCGCGCGCCGCGCCTCGCCGAGCGCGTCGGCGCGCGCGCTCTCGAGCTCGGCGGCGTCGAAGGTGGCGCGCGCGAGCATGGCGCCGAAGGCATCGAGGCGCGCGCTGGCGTGCGGCGCGGCCACGACGGTCTCGAAGACCGTCTCGTCGA
>DATKFB010000646.1:0-4033 GCA_035544435.1 Polyangia bacterium | reverse complement strand
TGATCGTGTCGAGCGCCGCCGGATCGATCTTGGCGAGCGGCCGCTGGCGATCGCCCGTGGCCTCGCCCTTCTCGGGCTGGCGGAGCGCGAAGAGGGCGACGAGGCCCAGGATGGCAAAGGCGGCGACGGCGGTGAGCGTCTTACGATTCATGGCGGGGCGTCCTCGAGTCAGGGCTGGGGGCTTCAGAGTTTCTGCTGCTGGCGCTGGGCGCGGCGGACGCGCCAACGGAGGAGGCCGAAGCCGATGAACAGGAGCGGCACACCCGCGACGTTGACGGCCTTGTAGACGCCGGCCTTGGCGTCGGAGTCGGGCCGCAGCGGCCGCGAGGCGACGCTCTTCGTGCGCACCTCCGTGAGCGTCTCGTCCTCGAGCGTCCAGCCGATGGCGTTGAACAGCATGTGCGCGCCGTTCTGGTACGCGGGCACGAAGCGCGCCGCCTGCAGGTACTCGTCGTTCGCGAAGTCCGAGTCACCGACGACGACGAGCCGCACTGGCTTCTTGGACTCCGACGGCGGCGTGCCCGGCTGATCGGGCGTCGACATGCCCGGCGTCGTCGCGGGCGCGTACGCGCTCCGCAGCGGGCCTTGGTAGGCGTAGCCCATGGCGAACGAGCCCTTCTCCTTGCCCTCCTCAATCTTGCTGCCGGGCGCGAAGAAGAAGAAGCCGGTCTGCTTCCAGGCCTCCGGCGACGTGCGCGCCAGCGTCCACAGGCGCGCGCCCGGCGCCGTGGGCTTGCCGCTCGCGAGCGGGCCCGCGAGCGTGACCGAGCTCCCGAAGGGGAAGATGATGGCCGTGATGCCCGAGAGCACCGAGAAATCCTTGTCGCTGACCTCGGGCGTCTCGGTGGCCACGAAGACGGGCAACGATGCGAGCATCTTGCGCCCGCCGTAGTCGACGAGCCCGGGCGCGCTCTGCTTCTTGTCGAGGATGAAGTCCTCGTCGATCTTGAAGCCGTACTTGTCGAGCAGCGGGCCGAGGCCCGTGTTGTTCGGCTGCCCGATCTTGGGCTGCATCTCGCCCATGTTCCCCTGCGGCGAGCTCATGGCCATGCCGTCGACGAGGAAGATGGCGCCCTTGCCCTTCATGAGGAAGGCGTCGAGCTCCTTGAGTCCCTTTTCGTCGATGGCCTGCTTCGGGCCGCCCACGACGATGGCGTCGACGTCGTCGCCGATGGCCGTGGCCGACGGGTTCACCGAGGTGACGTCGAACTCCTGATCGAGGAACTGCTTGAGGAAGGTGAACCCCTGCGACGTGTCCGACTCGTTGTGTCCCGTCGTGAAGGCGACCTTGCGCTTCTTCTGCGACATGCGCTTGATGAGCGAGGTCATCTGGTACTCGAGCCCCTCGGCCTGCGTGACCTGCGGGATGGCCTCGCTCTGGCCGTTGTACTCGAGGCAGAGCCCCAGGTACTCCTGGCTCACCTCGAACTTCTGCGAGCGCATGACCTGGACCTGCAGCTTGGCGACTTTGCACGACGTCGCTTCGTCCTCGATCTTCTTGTCGGCGCTCGGGTCGAAGGCCTCGAAGCGCACCTTGCCCTTCGACGCCGACCGGTACTCGTCCATGAGATCGCGCGTGTAGCGGCTCACGGTCACGAGCTCGGGCGGCAGGTCCTTGGAGATATAGGCCTTGATCGTGAGCGGGTCGGGCAGGTTGCGCACGAGCTCCTTCGAGGCGCGGGACAGCGTGTAGATGCCGTTCTGCGTGAGGTCGAGCCGGCCGAAGACGCGCGTCGCGATGAGGTTCACGAGCACGATGGCGCCGATCGTGAAGAGCGCGTAGACGGTCGCGTTCGACGCGTACGTCCGCTTGCGCTTGTCCATGGCGCCTTCGGCTTCGCTGTTTCGCTGGGTCGCCATGGCTACCTCCACCTCCGCGACTCGAGGGACGTCGTCGCGAGCAGAAGACACGTCCCGATGATCGACAGGTAATAGATGACGTCGCGCGTGTCGATGACGCCGCGGCCGATGTTCTCGAAGTGTCCGTCGATGCTGAGGAACGAGATCACGGGCTGCAGCGCTTCGGGCACGAACTGCGTGAGCTTTCCGAACAGATAGAGCGCGAAGGAGATCCCGAACGACGCGATGAAGGCGACGATCGAGTTGCGCGTGAAGGCCGAGCACATGACGCCGATGGCAACGAACGCGCCGCCCATGAGCACGAGGCCGAGGTAGCCGCCGATGGCGGGCCCGCGGTCGAGCGGCCCGAGGGAGCGCACGCTGATGGCGAACACGAGCGTGAGGCCCACGGCCGTGCCGAGGAGCGCGAGGGCGGCGAGGAACTTCCCGATGACGACCTCCCAGTCACGCACGGGCATCGTCGACAGCAGCTCGAGCGTGCCCGTGGACTTCTCGTCGGCGAGCAGGCGCATCGTGATGGCCGGCACCATGAACATGAAGAGGAACGGCATGAAGCCGAAGAGCTGGCGCAGCTCGGCTTGCTTCTCGAGGAAGAGCTGCGTGAAGAACAGATATCCCGTGATGCCGACGAAGACCGTCACGACGATGTACGCGACGGGTGAATTGAAGTAGGTGCGGATCTCGCGGCGCGAGATGACGAGCGCGGGGCTCATGGCTAGGACTCCTCTCCGGTGGTGAGGTGGCGGAAAACGTCTTCGAGGCTGGCCGACTCGCGCGCGAGCTCGAGCAGCGTCCAGTGGTTGTCGACGGCGGCGCGGAAGATCGTCTTGCGCAGGTCGCCGCTGGCCGTGCCGTCGATCGCGAAGGCGAGCGCGCCTTGCTCGCCCGCGACGGTCTCGCAGCGCGCGACGCCCTGAAGGCTCGCGAGCCGGTCGCGCACGGCCTCGGGCGCCGCGCCGTTCTTCTCGACGATGACGCGGTAGCGGCTGCCGCGCTCGCGCTGCCGCAGGTCCTGCGGCGTGCCGTCGGCGACGAGCTTGCCGCCGCTGATGATGACGATGCGGCTGCACGTGGCCTGCACCTCGGGCAGGATGTGCGTCGAGAGGATGACCGTCTTCTCGCGCCCGATCTCCTTGATGAGCGACCGGATCTCGACGATCTGGTTGGGGTCGAGGCCGCTCGTCGGCTCGTCAAGGATGAGGATGTCGGGATCGTGCAGCATGGCCTGCGCGAGCCCGAGGCGCTGCCGGAAGCCCTTGGAGAGCTCGCCGACGAGCTTGCCCGCGACATCGACCAGGCCGCAGCGGCCGCCGATCTCCTTGATGCGCCCCGAGCTCTTGGCCGGGTCCATCTGGCGCAGCTCGGCCGCGAACTGCAGGTACTCGAGTACCGTCATGTCGCGGTAGATGGGCGTGTCCTCGGGCAGGTAGCCGATGCGCCGCCGCACCTCGAGGGATTGATCGAAGACGTCGAAGCCCGCGACGCGCGCCCGACCCGCCGTGGGCGCCAGGTAGCAGGTCAGCATCTTCATCGTCGTCGACTTCCCGGCGCCGTTCGGGCCGAGAAATCCGAGGACCTCGCCCTTGCGGACGTTGAAAGTCACCTGGTCGACGGCGCGCGTGGCGCCGTAGTCCTTCGTCAGGCCATCGACCTCGATCATTGCATCCGACATGCGAGCCCCTGTCTCTGTGCGTGTGCAGGCAAGTTGCGACCTCAACAGGCGGATATTCAGGACTATTCCCGCGAAGGCCGCTCTTCCCCGGTCCCGGCCGAAATTTGAGGTGATCGCCGGGGTGGCAGGTTCGTTACGACAGGGGGTGCGGCGCTGTCAAGCCGCTCCCGTCTGACCGTTAGGGTGAAGTCCCGAGCGCTGGGCAATCGACGTCGCTCGCGGCCGTACAGGAGGTGGGGCAGCAGAAGTCCGCGGCGGCGCCCGAGCAGCTCGTCACGGGCTCGTGGCGGCAGGCCGCCGTGCAGAGCGCGGCGCTTCCCACGAGGACCTCGCGCGTGCACGGATCGCCGTCGTCGGGGCAGGTCACGGGACACGTCGACGGCGGATCGCAGGTCTCGCCGCTGCCGAGCTGTCCGTCCCCGCAGACGGGCGCGCAGTCCGCGTCCGAAGCGGCATCGCACCCGGGAGGGCAGCAGCCGTCGCCGCCGCGGCAGGCGGTGA
>DATKFB010000645.1:0-6907 GCA_035544435.1 Polyangia bacterium | reverse complement strand
GCCTGCTCGTCATCGACGACCGCGACCAGACCATCGAGATGGTGCACCGGCGCCTGCCTCAGCTCGAGACCGTGCCGCGCTGCGACCGTCGCGCGCCCTGCCAGGTCTGCGAGGAGCGCGAGCGCGGTTGCCCCCTGCGCTGCGCGCACGACTGGGGCGAGGCCGCCGAGGCGCTCGGCCGGGCGCGCGCGCTGCCCGATCTCGTCGTGCTCGATCTGCACTTCGCGCGCCCCGAGGAGCGGCTCTTGCCCGAGGACAAGTCGCAGCTGCCGACCGAGCCCGCGGCGCGCGCCGCCGCTGTCGAGGCGCTCCGGCGGCGCCAGGGCCTGCTCATCCTCGAGCGGCTGCGCCAGACCTATCCGACCTTGCCCGTCGTCATGCTGACGACCACGGGATCGGATCTGGGCGCGGCGCGCCCCGACGATCCGCTCGTTTACCTGTGCGAAAACGAGGTCGTCGACAGCCGCAGCCTCGCGGCCGAGATCGCTCGCGCGCTCGCGCTCGGCCACCGCGCGCAGGAGGGGCCCGTCTTCTGGGGGCGCACGCGCGCCATGTCCGAGCTCGCGCGCCAGCTCGAGGTGCTAGCGCGCTCGCCGCTGCCCGTGCTCGTCGAGGGCGAGACGGGCACGGGCAAGAGCTTCCTCGCCGAGCACGTCATCCACGCGCGCTCGGGCGCCAAGGGGCCGCTCGTCGTCACCGACCTCTCGACGATCCCCGCGCCGCTGCTCGCGGCGCACCTCTTCGGGGCGCGCCGCGGCGCCTACACGGGCGCCATCGAGGATCACGCAGGCGTCTTCGAGCAGGCGCACGGCGGGACGCTGTTCCTCGACGAGATCGCGAACCTCGATCTCGACTTGCAGCGGCAGCTCTTGCTCGTGCTCGAGCGCGGCACGGTGACGCGCCTCGGGGACACGCGCGCGCGGCCCGCAACGCCCAAGCTCGTCGCCGCGACGAACGAGGACGTCGAGGCGCTCGTGCGCGAGGGGCGCTTTCGCTCCGATTTGTACATGAGGCTCAACCCGGCGACGCGCCTGCGCGTACCGCCGCTGCGCGAACGCCGCGAGGATCTGCCCGAGCTCGTGCGCTTCGCGTTCCTCGAGGCGCTTCGCGGCGAGCCGCTGCGGCCGCTCGTGCGCGCCTACCTCGCGCGCTTCCCCACGCCCGAGGACTTCGTCGAGGCAGCCAGCGTCGTGATCTTCGGCCGCCCGCGCGCCGAGGCCGCGCGACGCGACGCCTTCTCGGTCTTCGTGAGCAAGGAGTCGATGGAGCGGCTCGCGGCGCACGACTGGCCAGGCAACCACCGCGAGCTGCGCCTCTTCGCGACGAACGCGCTCGTCTTCTGCCTCACGCAGCACCTCGACGCCGGCGCGGCCGGCGACGTCGCGACGCGCGCCCCCGCGATCTTGCCCCTCCCCGACCAGCTCGTGACGCGGCTCCTCGGCGCCGTCACGGGCGGGCGTCCCCGGGCCGCGGCGCGTGGGCGTGCGGGCGCGCGCCGCGTGGAGATCGAGCTGCCTGCGGCCGGCACGTTCGCGCGCGTGTCGGCCGACGTCGAGAAGCAGTACCTGCGCGCGCTCTTCGAGGCGTGCGCGGGCGATCTCGAGCGCATGGCGCGCGAGCTGCTCGGTCCGCGCGGCACGGCCCGCCAGGTGCACCTGCGCCTCAATCAGCTCGGTCTGCGCCTGCGCGAGCTGCGAGGAGCGAAGGGATGACGTTCGCGGTCCTGGCTCTCCTCGCGCTCGCTGGGACGGCGCTCGACGCGGGCGCGCCCGACGGCGCCGCGCCGGCGCCGGCTGCATCGACGCAGCCGGCGCGCGAGGGCGGCGAAATTCCCGTGGCGCCCGCGGCGGCCCGTTCGGCCGCCCGAGCCGACCACGCCCTCGGGCTGGCGCGCCTGCGCGCGGCTCGGCCCACCGAGGCGGCCGAGCTCTTCGCGCGCGCCGTCGCGGGCGATCCCGGCAACGCCGCCTTCGCGACCGACCTCGGCTTCGCGCTCGGCAAGCTCGGCCGGCGGGTCGAGGCCGAAGTGGCGCTGCGCGGCGCCATCGAGAAGGATCCGCGGCGTTTTTACGCCTACGTCAACCTCGCCGACCTGCTCGCCGACGACCCGGCGCGCTGGGATCGCCCGGGCGCGATCATCGCGGACCTCGAAAAGGGCCTCGCGGCCGTCAAGGACGACCGGAAGGGGCGCTTCAATCTGCTTCTGCGCGTCGCCAACTTCGAGCGCGCCGTGGGGCGCACTGCGGCGGCGCGCGCGCGCATGGAGCCGCTGCTCGCCGCCGACGCCTCACCCGCGCTCGCGCCGGCGCAGCGCAAGCGCGTGCTCGACCTCGTCGACGCCATCACGCTCGACGAGCGCGCTCACGCGCTCGAGCCGTGGCCGTCGCCCGCTGTCGGGGCCCGCGAGCGAGAGCAGGCCGACGAGTCCGCGCGCGCTCTCGCGGCGGGCAGGGCCGAGGAGGCCCTCGCCGAGGTCGAGCCCCTCGCGCGCGCGCGCCCGGCGTGGCAGCGCGCGCGCTTCCTGCGCGGCCGCGCCTTCGAGGCGCTGGGCCGCGTCGACGAGGCGGCGCGCGAGCTCGAGATCGCCGTCAACCTCGCGCCGTCGGACGCCGAGGCGTGGCGCGCGCTCGGGAGCCTCCTCGCGCGTGAAGGCGGCGCTCTCGAGGCCGAGCGCGCCGACGAGGCGCTGCGCAACGCGCTCGCGCTCGAGCCGGCGTGGTCGGATCTGCGCGCGCTGCGGGCCCAGGTCGCGCATCGCCGCGCCGCCCTCGCGTCAGCACCGCCCGCGCCTCGCGCCGCCGCGCCGTCCGACCACGCGCGCGCGCTCCTGCAGGAGGCCGAGGAGTGGATCGACGTCGGCGATCCCGCGGGCCTCGGCAGCGATCTCCTCGACCAGGCGCTCACCGACTCGCCCGCGTACGTCGCGGCCGCAGTGACGTCTTACTCGCTCAAGGGCGTCGTGCCCGAGCCAACGGTGACGGCGCTGTGGGACGACGGCGGCGCCCTCTGGGCGCTCGTCACGGGCGTGCGCAGCGTCGCGGGCTCGCGCGGCCGGGACAAGGACGCGGCCGTCGACGCGCTCACGCGCCCGTGGGTCGACCGCGCGGTCGCCCTCGACGTGCAGGAGGCGCGCTTCGCCCGGGCGCTCGCGCGCGCCGCCGCCGGTGATCGGGCCGGCGCGCTCGACGATCTCGTGAGCTACGTCGCCCGCGAGCCGCGGCCCCCGCACCTCGCCGAGGCGCGCGCCTTGCGCGCCGGCCTCGCGGGCGGCGAGGGCCGCCCGTCCGTCGAGCGGCTCGCGCGCATCCGTCTTCTGGAGGAGCGGCCGGACGCCGCGCTGCGGGCGCTCGGCGGCGCGTGCGCGCCCGGCCTCGCCGTCGACCGCCTCGTCGCGCTCGGCCTCGTGCACGAGTACGCGGACCGCCGCGCCGCCGCGCGCGCCTGCTACGAGCTCGGCGCGGTCGTCGCGCCGGACGACGGGCCGGCGCTCGTCCGACTCGCGCGCCTCGACGCGCGTCTTCCCGACGACGAGCTCGCGGGCGCGCGGCGGGCGCCGCTCGAGCGCGCCGCGGCCCGAGGCGTCGGCGCGGCCGCGTGGGCGCTCGCGCGCCTCGACGCCGCGACGGGCGCCCCGGTGGCGGCGCTCGACGAGGTCGAGCGTGCGCTCGCCCTCACGGCGACGAGCGGTGGATCGGCCGACGTGTGGGTCCCCGCGGCGCGCGAGGCCCGCGCGCGATGGGCGGCCGTCGGGCGCGAGCGTGCGCGCGCGGCGCGCGAACGCCGGCGACGCGTGGCCGCGGGCGTCGCGGGCGGGCTCGTCCTGGCGCTCATCGTGCTGCTCCGGCGCCGGTTCGGCGGCTGGACGCTCGCGGGCGCCGTGCGCCGGCAGCCCGCGCTCTTCCCCGAGCTCGCGCGCGTCATCGGCGAGCTCCGGCACGATGTCCTCAAGCACCGGGCCGACGTCCTCGGTCTCGCGGGCGATCCCAAGGTCGATCGTGCCGACCTCGCCCGGGCCCTGCTCGAGCCCAGGCCGACCTCGGCCGTCGTCGCGGCCGCTCACGATCACCTCGCCCAGGCGGCGCGAGGCCAGGGGCTCGCGCTGCGCCCGCTCGCTCGCGAACCCTCCTTCGGCGCCCTGGCTGCCGACCTGGCGCGCGCCGAGCGGCTGCTCGCCAAGCCAGGCGCCGCGCTCGACGCGGCGGCGCTCCTCGCGATCGACCGCCGCCTCCGGGGCGGGCACGCCGAGCGGCTGGATGCGCTCCTCCAGCAGGGCCCGCGCACGCGCCTCGGCGCCGGGGAGCTCGCGGAGTGGATCGCGGCCGCGCGCGCCGCCGCGCGCGCCGACGGCGCGGCCTGGATCGCGCCCGCGCTCCTGCTCGGCGAGCTCGACGTCGATTTTCCGGTCGAGTCCAACGCGCTCCACGCCATCTTCGCGAACCTGCTGCGCAACGCCCAGGGAGCTGCCGCCGCGGCGGGCGGCGACGAGGGTCACGTCATCGTGCGCGTCGACCGCGAGCGCGACGTCACGGGCCACCAGGTCGCGAGCTTGTTCGTGGGGGACTCCGCGGCCGCGCCGCTGACCCTCGAGACGATCGAGGGCCGCGAGAGCGGCCGCGGCCTCGCCATCGTGCGCGATCTCGTGCGCCACTGGCGCGGCCACCTCGCGATCCGCCCCGAGGCTCCTCCCTTCACGAAGGTCGTCGGGGCATGCTTCCCCCTGTGAGCACGCGTCGGCCCCGCTTCGTCGTCTGCGAGGACGGCGCCGAATACATCGAGCGCTTCCGGCGCTTCCTGGGCGACGCCTTCACGTTCGTGGCCGCGAACGATCTGGCGGCCACGGAGGCCGCCGTCGCCGCGTCCAGCGACCTCGACGGTCTCCTCCTCGATCTGGACTTTCGGCGCACGCCGCCCGAGCAGCTCGTCGACGAGGGTGGTCACGCCCCGGCCGCGCTCGACGAGGATACGCGCCGCCGGCTCGCCGAGTCCCAGGGCATCTTCATCCTGCGCGCGTTGCGCGCCCGCGGCGTCAGGCTGCCCGCCGTGCTCTTCGCCGACCTCGACGACGCAGAGCAGGCCGGATTTCTCGAACGAACGCTGGCGCCACTCGTCGTCGTGCCCAGCCGCACGGGCCTGCGCGAGATCGCGACGCTGCTCGAGCGCCTCTCCACCCAAGCTTTCCCCCGGCGGGCGTGAGACTATACCGCCGAGTCCCGCTTGTGAGTGGGCGGCGCTCGAAGCATATTGCCGTGGCGCGAGCGAGTCTTCGTGGCGGATGAGATGAACGAACCCCGGGCGGGTCGTTGCAAAGGCGCGTTCCACGCCGGCCGGCGCGCGGCGTTCGGACGAGTCGTCTGCACGGTCTGCGGCGGCCGCTTCAGGCCGCTGCCGGGT
Source organism: Polyangia bacterium (assembly GCA_035544435.1). Lineage (GTDB taxonomy): Bacteria > Myxococcota_A > Polyangia > Fen-1088 > Fen-1088 > DASZFV01. The sequence continues at coordinate 1,516 of DATKFB010000645.1, read as the reverse complement.
CAGCGCGTCCCGAACCACATCTCGCAGCGGCCGCCCGTCAAAGCCGACCCGCCGCCAGCAACGCGAAAATGAGCGCACCGAGCGCGACGCGGTAGACGACGAAGGGGATCGTCGTGCGCGTGCGCAGGAACTTCAAGAGCCACGCGATGCTGGCGTAACTGGCGACGACAGCCGCCGCGAGGCCGAGCGCGAGCGTCGCGCCACCCACCTCGTGCGACTTCAAGACCTTCGGCAGCTCGAAGATGCCGGCGGCCGCCACGGCGGGTATGCTCAGCAGGAATGAGAACCGCGCTGCGGCCGGGCGCTCGAGGCCGAGGGCCATGGCCGCCAGCAGCGTGATGCCCGAACGCGAGACGCCAGGCACGAGGGCGAGGACCTGCGCGCAGCCGATGACGAGCGCGTCGCGCAGCGTGATGTCGTCGAGGACGCGCGTCTTGCGCGACGTCTTCTCAACGACGGCGAGCGCGAGGCCGACGACGATCTGCGCCGCGGCGATGACCCAAAGCGCGCGGAACGATCCCTCGATCTTGTGTTTGAGCGCGATGCCGGCCAGGCCCACGGGGATCGTGCCCACGACGATGTAGAGGAGGTGGCGTGCCGCAGGCTCGGCGGGGCGTGAGCGCTCGCCGAGCGCGCGCAGCGCGGCGCGCGCCATCTCGATCAGATCCTTCATGAAGTAGCCGATGACGGCGACGAGCGAGCCGAGCTGCAGCACGGCCGTGAAGGCTGCCCCCGGGTCGGTCCAGCCGAGCAGCGCCGGCACGACGCGCAGGTGCGCCGTCGACGAGATGGGCAGGAACTCCGTGATGCCCTGAACGATCCCCAAGATGATGGCTTCGATGGTGGTCATGTCGAAATCTCTCCCGAAAGCACGCGGTGAATGCGCCCCGCGTCGTCCCGCAGGCGCAGGGCGCCGTCGGCGTCGATGCCGAGCGCGACGCCTTCGAGGGGCGCGCCCGGGGCGCTCACGCGGCAGCGCTCGCCGAGCTGCGCGAAGGGCTGCCACGCCTCGCTCGCCACGGCGGCGCCGCGCGCGCCGTAGGCGTCGTAGAGCGGCTCGAAGGCTTCGAGCACGGCGGCGAGCACGGCCGCCCGATCGAAGGCTCGCCCCGCGGCGAGCCGCAGCGAAGTCGCGCGCTCCGCGAGCTCGGACGGGAAGACAGCGGCGTTGACGTTGAGGCCGAGCCCGACGACGACGTGCCCGACGCGCGCGCCCTCGCTCGACATCTCCGTGAGGAGCCCCGCCACCTTCCGCGCCGCGCCCGCCACGACGAGCTGCACGTCGTTCGGCCACTTGAGCCGCGGCGCGAGCCCGAGGCTCGCGAGCGCCCGCGCGACGGCCGCGCCCGCGAGCAGCGTGAGTGGTGGGATCTCGGCCGCGGGGCGCGCGGGGCGCAGCAAGACCGAGAGGTACAGGTTCGCGCCCGCGGGCGAGTGCCACGCGCGCCCGAGGCGTCCGCGGCCCGCCGTCTGCTCCTCGGTCGCGACGACGAGCCCCTGCGGCGCTCCCGTCCGC
>DATKFB010000644.1:0-2549 GCA_035544435.1 Polyangia bacterium | reverse complement strand
GAGGTCGCGCATCTCGTCTCCGGTGAGACCATCTCGGTGCGTCTGCTCTCGGCGCGCTCCGAGAGACGAGCGGCCCTCGCGGCCGGCCTGAGCGTGCTCACGTTGACTGCGCTCGCGGCGGCGGTCACGGCCCTCGCGCTGTCGCTCGGCGGCCGCATCGTCCACGGCCCCGGCTTCTTCGCACTGTGGCTGGCGGTCGGCTTCGCCGTGGCGACGCTGGCTGCGGTCAGGGCGAGCGCGCGGGCGCGCCGTTACCTCGTGGGCGCGGACATCGACGACGACGCGTTCGCCCCGCTGGCGCGGGCGCTCGTGCGTCGCTCTCGGCGCGGCTACGAGCTCGCGCTGGCGCCTGGGATGAAAGGCGTCGTCGAAGGCGGCCCGGTGCCGCTCGACGTCGAGTCGTTCGTGCGCAGTCAGGGCGGCGGCGCGTCGCTCGCCGTGCCTCTCGCCGCGGGAATGCGCGCCGAGCTCACGATGGGCGCGACCACGTTCGTCGTGCGCGCGCGACCCGAGCGCGAATGGGGCGCGCTTGCCCCGCTGCCGCGCGGGTTCTGGCGGCCGTTCGCGCGCCGGGCCCTCCTGCCCATCGAGCTGGCGGCGGCCGTCGCCTTTCTTCGCACGGTGCCCTTGGGGGCGCCGCTCGGTGAGGCGGACATGAAGTCGGCCATCCCCGCGGACGCGACGCCCTGGGAGGTCGAGAAGCTCCTGCGCCAGGAGGCGCAAGGGCAGGCCCGCATGCTGCACGCCTGCTTCGATCCCATGCCGGTCGCCTGCCAGCGCCCGGGCTACGTCGCGATCGGGCTGTCGCTCTCGCGGCAAGGTGAGATCAGGTCGAGCTGGATCGCGCGCTCGACGTATGGAAACGAATGCCCGGTCGAGGCCTGCATGTCGAACGTCATCTCGACGTGGTTCTTCGAGCCGCTGCCCGAGTCGATGCGCATCGTCCTGCCCGTGCAGGTGCTGCGCACGGACAAGCCGCTGCCCCTCGCCGCCGCGCTCGGCACGACGCCGAGGTCCGCGATCCGGTACGGACGTCCGTGAGCGACGCCGAGGAACGCGCCCGCGCGATCGCGCTGCTCGAGGCGAACCACGCCTTTCCGACCGACTACGCGTTGTCGGTGGTCGCGCGCAACGCCGCGGAGGTCGCGGCGCGCGTCCTGGCCGCCGCCTTCGAGGAGCTCGAGGACGAGCGTCCTGCCGGCGCCCACGAGACGCTTCCGTCCTCGGGCGGCAAGTATGTGAGCCACCGCCTCACGATCCGCTGCGAGGACGCCGAGCACGTGCTGCGCGTCTACGCCCGCCTGCGCGCCATCGATGGCGTTCTGACCATCTTGTGAGCCAAATCGGACTAAGATGCCCGACCGCGGGTGCTTGAGACGATGGCTGCCAACAAGACGCCGACGACGCCGAGCCCGGCGACATCGAGACACGCCGACGACAAGCTGACTGACGAGACGCGCGTGCTCGTCTCCGTGGCGAAGCGACAGTGGGAGCGCACGTTCGACGCGATCTCCGAGCCGCTCATGATCGTCGACGAGAGCTACGTCATCAAGCGCGCCAACCTGGCGCTCGCGGACGAGCTCGGCATGGCCATCCAGCGCGTCGTCGGCCAGAAGTGTCACGAGGTGCGCGCGGCGTCGCCCCACAGCTTTGTGGGCAGCGGCGCCGCCCCCTGCGCGGGCTGCCCCGTCGCGGAGGCGCAGCGCTGCGAAGTGGCCGCCGACGGCGAGGTGCGCACGACGCACGGGCGCACCTACACGCTGCGCGCCTTCCCCGTGGCGGGCGACGCCGAGGACGAGAAGCTCACGGTCTGCCACTATCACGACGTCACCGACGAGCGGGTCATGACGAGCGAGCTCGCAAACGCCGAGCGCCTCGCCGCCATCGGGCGCCTCGCGGGCGGCGTCGCGCACGAGATCAACAACCCGCTCGGCGGCATCCTGGCGTTCGCGCAGATCATGCGGCGCGAACGGGTCACAGAGGCCGAGCGGCAGGAGTACCTCGCCGAGATCGAGAAGAGCGCGCTCCGCTGCAAGGCCATCGTCGAATCGCTGCTGCGGTTCTCCCGGCAAGCCTCGCGCACGGAGCGCCACACGCTGCTCGTCAACGACGTCGTGCGTGATGCCGTGCGCGCGTTCGCAGCGCGCGAGCCCGAGCGCGCGCACCCGGCGCGCCTCGAGCTCGGCGAGCGCGTGCCGCCCGTGCTGGGCGACGCGGGGCAGCTCCAGCAGGTCGTCACGCACCTGCTCGCGAACGCGCTCGACAGCGGCGGGCGGCGCGGCGAGGTCGAGATTGCGACCTCGACGGACACCGACGACGTGCTCATCATCGTGCGCGACCGCGGCGCCGGCATTCCCGAGGAGGACCTCCAGCGGCTCTACGATCCGTTCTTCACGACGAAGGAGGAGGGCAAAGGCCGCGGGCTCGGTCTGGCCGTCGTCTACGCCATCGTCCAGGAGCACGGCGGCAAGATCATCGCGCGCAACCGCGAGGGCGGCGGCGCCGAGCTCGTCGTGACCCTCCCGGCTGCGCCGCGCGGGGGGGGGCCC
>DATKFB010000643.1:0-4472 GCA_035544435.1 Polyangia bacterium | reverse complement strand
TCCAATACTCGTACATCTCGATGAACTGGCCGAGATCGATGTCCTTGAGGTAGATCGAGTAGAGATAAGCCCCGAAGAGCCCGACGATGTTGAAGACCATCGTCATGATCGGCATCATGAGGACAGTCGCGACGATCCTCGGCGTCACGAGGTACTGCACAGGGTTGACGGCGAAGGTCGTGAGCGCGTCGATCTGCTCGGTGATGCGCATCGAGCCGAGCTCAGTCGCCATCCCCGAGCCGGCGCGCGCTGTGATCATGAGTGCGGTGAACACGGGCGCGAGCTCCTGCGCGAGCGACAGGCCGACCGTCGCGCCCACGAAGCGCTCCTGACCGAAGATCTCTAGGGCCGCGATGGCCTGCTGGGCGGCGACCGCGCCCGAGAAGAAGCCGACCAGCACGATGATGGGCAGCGACCCCACGCCCACGAACTCCATTTGCTCGAGGAACAGCTTCAGCCGAAAGGGCGGACGGAACAGCCAGGCTGCGGCCTGGCCCAGCATCGTCGCGTGGTCCCCGAGGTACCCGAGAACCACCTTGAGCGGCGCGCCGATGACGTCGCCTATGGCGGTGAGGCGCGCGCGCAAAGGCGGCGGCTCGACGGCCGGGGCCTGGTTGGGCGAGGCGCTCTGAGACGCGGCGGTCATCGCGACGCGTTCGACGAGGGGCCCGGCGCGCGACCGCCCGCGAGACCGGGCGAGGTCGTCGACGTCACGGCCGCGTCCTTGAGCGCGCGCGGCACGCGCTTGGAGATGCCGCACAAGATCTCGTAGCTGACGGTTCCCGCCCAGGCCGCCAGGTCGTCGACGCCGATGACTTCGCCGCCGTCGGCGCCGATGAGCGTCACGAGATCGCCGTCGCGCACGGCGGGCACGTCGGTGACGTCGACCATGAGCATGTCCATGCACACGGCACCCACGACCGGAACGCGGCGGCCGCGAACGAGGGCGCGGGCGTCCCGCACGTGCCGCGGATAGCCGTCGGCGTAGCCAATCGGTAACGTCGCCACGCGCGACGGCCGCGGGGCGCGCCAGAGGCCGCCGTAGCTCACGGTGGCGCCCGGAGCGATGTCGTGGACGGCCATCACGCGCGTCGTCAAACGCAACGCGGGCTCGAGACCAGCGAGCGCCACGTACGGCGAGGGCATCGCGCCGTAGAGCGCGAGGCCCGGCCTGACGGCGTCGAAGCGGGCCTCGGGAAAGCGCACGGCGGCCGCGCTGTTGGCGGCGTGGTTGACGAGCCCCACGAAACCCTCTGCGCGCGCCGCCGCCACGCAGGCATCGAAACGGGCGAGCGCCTCGCGGGTGACATCGCCGTCGGGCAAGTCAGCAGACGCGAGATGCGTGCACAGCCCCGCCAGGCGCAGCGACGGCAGCGCGCCGGCGCGCGCCAGCAGCCGCGGCACCTCCGCCGTCGCGAGGCCGAGCCGGCTCATGCCGGTGTCGATCTTGACGTGCACGTCGGCGCGCCGTCCACGGCGCTCGGCGGCCGCCGCGAACCGCTCGAGCTCGCCAAGCTCGTAAACGACGGGCGTGAGGCGGTGCGCCAACACGTCGGCGTGGTGATTGTCGTAGTAGGCGCCGAGCACGAGGATGGGCGCGCGGACGCCGGCCGCGCGCAACTCCATGCCCTCTTCGACCAGCGACACGGCCAGCGCGTTGCACAGCGGCTCGAGCGCGCGGCCCACGGCGACCGCGCCGTGGCCGTAGGCGTCCGCCTTGACGACGCCCCAGATGGCGGCCCGGGGACCGACGGCTTCCCGCACGCGACGAAAGTTGCGCTGGACGGCGCCGAGATCAATCTCCGCCAACGTCGGACGGATCGACGTGCGGATGTCGAGCGCCGACAGGGGCGCCAGGGTGTCTGAAGCCTCCACGGAATCGGTCCCACCCGCGTGAGGGCCTCTCGGATGACTAGCCAAAACTCATTGAGTTTCACCTGCGTTCCGCCGAGCGTCAATTCTCGGCCTCGGACCGGCATGTGTCGCAGCGCTCACGCCGCGCGAGCGCACAGGCTGGGAGCGAGCAGAAGCGATCGGCCCCGCGGCGTCAGCAGCCCGCGCTTCACGAGATCGGAGACGGTGCGCGAGACGGTCTCGCGGCAAGCGCCGATCTGGTTGGCGATCTCCTGCTGCGTGGGCCGCTGCCGGATGAGCAGCCCCTCCGGCCCGTCGGCGCCGTCCTGGCGGCCGAGGCCCACGAGGGCCGCGACGACCCGAGACTCGACGTCGGACAGCGCGAGCGCTACCGCGAGCTCCTTCGCACGCTCCACGCGCCCCAGCAGCTGAGCGGAGAGCGCCACGGCCACTTCTGGAACGGCGCGCACGTACGCGAGCAGCGCGGCACGGGGAATCATGAGCAGGGAGATCGTTTCGGCGGCCTCCCAGTCGTTGGCGAGAGGCGCCTCCGGCGTGAGGGCCGCGTCGGCCAACAAGTCGCCGGGACGGAAGATCTCGACCGTGATCTCGCGACCGCTCGCGGCGCGACGCACGGCGCGCAAGCGTCCGCGCGCGACGAGCACGACGGCGGGGGCTGGCGCTCCCTCGGTCGCGACGATAGTGCCGCGCGTGAACGACCGGCTGCTTGCGGACGCGGCGAGCGCTTGCAGCGCCGAGGCCGAGGCGTCCGCGAAGAGCGGGCAGGATTGAAAGGCCGCCAGTTCCGGCGTGAGTGCCGACAATCTGGGCGTTCGGTTGAAATGGTCGAATTCAAGCGATGCGGTCGCGATGGCCATGGCGCCTCCTTATTGAGGCCAGGTACAACGCAACCGCGGTGCCAACCCCAGGCCGCGCCCGCGGCCTCGATTTTCGGCGTCTTCCGTCGGTCCGCGCCTGCGCGTTCCGCGGTGCGTGGCGACCGCGCCACACCTCTCCGTGAAAAACGCCCGAGGACCGGGGCCGCCCCCCTGGGGCGGCCGGCCGGCTTCCCTACTTCTTACGACCCGTCTTCTTGGCGCGCCGCTGCTCGCGATATTTCTTGATGACGGCCTTGGGCAGGTCTTTGTGCTTGGCACAAACCATTCCGAAGACGGGCGCAGCCCGGTTCGTGCATCCCGGAACGGGGCAAAGTTGAATCGGTCCTTTCCGCCGCTGCCGGCGGCCCGAGGCGATCTTCGTGCCCGAGCCCGGCGGCCGTCCCGGGCCGCGGCGCCCGCCAGCCCCACCGACGCCGAACGCCGACAGCACGACGGCACGCGCACGCGTCACCGCGTCCTGCTCGATCAACGACGAGAGCCTCGAGACGAAGTCTCCCACGATACTGTGTATGTCTCCGGAACCTTTCTTGGCCATTCAATCCCCCCTTTGATGGGCCGGCAGACTACTCTCGATTGGGAGGCCACGCAATGGCTCCGCAAAGTCGTCATTTACATCCCGTTTGAGGTCATTGCCACGCATCAACGACATTTTCCGACGGGGCTTGATTCGCGTCTCCGTCGCAGCAACATGAGCATCCGGTGAGCCGCTTACTCGTTTTCATTGCCGTCATTCTGGCAATCGTCATTGGCATTCATTACTACCTCTGGATGCGGCTCGTTCGCGATTCGCACCTGCCGCCGCCATGGCGCGCCATCGCGACCTTCGCGCTCGTCCTGCTGGCCGCGGCGATGCCGCTCGCGATGCTCCTTGGCCGCAAGCTGCCCAACGCGGGCCGGGTCACGGCCTGGCCGGCGTTCATTTGGATGGGCGTCATGTTCCTGCTCTTGGTCGCCCTCGTGGGCGCGGACGTCGTGCGCCTCGTGATCGGGTTTGCGCGGCGCGCGAGCGGCGCCTCGGTCGATCCGAGCCGGCGCCTGGCGACGGCCCGCCTGGCCGCGACGGCGGCCCTGTCGCTCTCGGGCGGGCTCGCGGCCGTGGCGCTACGTGCGGCACGGGGGCCCATCGCGATCCGGCGCGTCGACGTCGCGCTCGCGCGCCTGCCACGCGTCCACGACGGGCTGCGCGTCGTGCAAGTCAGCGACATTCACGTCGGCTCGACGATAGGCGGCGCCTTCGTCGCCGACGTCGTGCGCCGCGCGAACGCGCTCGGGCCCGACCTCGTCGCGATCACGGGAGACGTAGTCGACGGCACCGTCGCGGACCTCGCCGAGGCCGTCGCGCCGCTCGGCGAGCTGCGCGCCCGGCACGGCGTCTATTTCGTGACCGGCAACCACGAGTACTTCTCCGGCGCCGCGGCGTGGATGACCGAGCTAGGGCGCCTCGGCATTCGCGTGCTCCGCAATGAGCGCGTCTCGATCGGCACGGGCGTCGACGCCTTCGATCTGGCGGGCGTCGACGATCGCTCCGCCGAGCGTTACGGGGGCCTGCCGCACGACGAGGCCCTCGCGCGCGCTCTCGGGGGCCGCGACCCCACGCGCGAGGTCGTCTTGCTCGCGCACCAGCCGGCCTCCTTCGCCGGGGCCGCGCGCCACGGCGTGGGGCTCCAGCTCTCGGGGCACACGCACGGAGGCCAGATCTGGCCGTTCGGCTTCATCGTG
>DATKFB010000642.1:0-6535 GCA_035544435.1 Polyangia bacterium | reverse complement strand
CGTCGCGTAAGCGAACTCGCCCGTGATGGCGACGACGCCCTGGTGCACGACGTTGCCCGCGAGCTCGGCCACCATTTGGCGCGGCCGGAACTCGACCGCGACGCCCCGCTCCTTCGCCGCCTGCACGGCGTTGTCGATCTCCGCCGAGCGATAGCCGTCGGCGACGTAGACGACCTGGACCGACTTGGCGCGCGCGCGTACGAGCTCCTCGACGGGGCGGACGCCGAAGACGACGCGGCTCACGACAGCGTCGCGCTGACCTCGCCCACGATGGCGTCGAAGGCCTTCGCGGCGTCGGGCGCGTCGCGCAGCGGGCGCCCCACGACGAGGTAGTCGGCGCCGTTGCGGATGGCCCCCTCGGGCGTGGCGACGCGCTTCTGGTCGCCCGCGGCGGCGCCCGGGCCCGTGGCGGGCCGGATCCCCGGAACGACGATGAAGAGGCCGGGCGCGGCGCTGCGGGCCGCCTCAATCTCGTGGGACGAGCAGACGAGGCCTGCGATGCCGGCCTTGGCGGCGACCCGCGCGCGCGCGCGCACCATCTCGGGGATCGTCGTCTCGATGCCCTCGGCGCGCAGATCGTCCTCGACGAGGCTCGTGAGGACGGTCACGCCGAGGATCTTGACGGCGCCCGCCGCGGCCTGCGCCGCGCGCGACAGCATCTCGTAGCCGCCCGAGATGTGGACCGTCATGAGCTCGGCCTCGATGCGGCGCGCCGACTGCACGGCGCGCGCGACCGTCTCGGGGATGTCGTGCAGCTTGAGGTCGAGGAAGATGCGGCCGCCGCGCTTGCGCACGGCCTCGATGGCGCGCTCGCCCTCGGCGACGAAGAGCTCGAGGCCGATCTTGTAGAACGAGGGCCGCCCCTCGAGGCGATCGAGGAGCGTCTCGAGCGCCGGCAGGTCGGGCACGTCGCAGGCGACGATGACGCGATCCCGGGCGGCGATCTGATGGGCGGGTTTGGTCACAGGCGCTCCTTGGTGACTTCGGCGATGACGAGCGGCACGATCTCGTCGAGCTTGATCTTCCGGACCTCCGTGCCCTTACGCAGCTTGAGCTCGACGACGCCGTCGGCGAGGCCCTTCTTGCCGACGGCGATGCGGAACGGGATTCCGATGAGGTCGGCGTCCTTGAACTTCACGCCCGCGCGCTCGTCGCGGTCGTCGTAGAGCACGTCGACGCCGGCCTTGCCGAGCTCGTCGTAGATGCGCTTCGCCGTCGCGATGACCGCGTCGTTGTCCTGCTGCAGCTCGAGCACGACGACCTCGTAGGGGGCGATGGGGACCGGCCAGAGGATGCCGTTCGCGTCGTGGTTCTGCTCGATCGCCGAGGCGACGATGCGCGTGACGCCGATGCCGTAACACCCCATCTCGGCCGGCTTTTCGACGCCGTCGACGTCGAGGAAGGAGACGCCCATGGGCTTCGAGTACTTCGTGCCGAGGAAGAAGACCTGACCGACCTCGACGCCGCGGTAACCCTTGAGGTGGCCCTTGTCGCAGCGCGGGCAGGCGTCGCCCGGGGCGGCCTGGCGGTAGTCGCCGCAGGCCGTGGGCGCGAAGTCGCGCTCGAGATTGACGCCGACGAGGTGCGCGTCGGCCGCGTTCGCGCCCACGACGAAGTCGGTCATCGCGCAGATCTCGACGTCGCAGTAGACGGGGATCTTGAGGCCCACGGGGCCGGCGAAGCCCACGGGCGCGCCCGTGACCTCCCGGACGGCGGCGTCGGTCGCGAGCACGACGTCCGAGGCGCCCGTCGCGCGCTTGAGCTTGATCTCGTTGACCTCGCGATCGCCGCGCACGAGCACGGCCACGGGCTTGCCGTCGGCGAGGTAGACGAGCGTCTTGACGAGCGAGCTCGCTGGCACCTTGAGGAACATCGAAACCTCTTCGATCGTATGCTGGCCGGGCGTCGAGACGGTCTTCATGGGCTGCGTGCCCTTCGAGGACGTCGGCGCGGCCGCGCGCGCGACGGCTTGCTCGACGTTGGCGGCGTAGTCGCAGGTGTCGCAGGCGACGAGGGCGTCCTCGCCCGTCTCGGCCAGCACCTGGAACTCGTGCGACAGCGAGCCCCCGATGTTGCCCGTGTCCGCCTCGACCGCGCGGAAGGCCAGCCCGCAGCGCGTGAAGATGCGCTGGTAGGCGGCGTACATGTTCTCGTACTCGCGCCGCGCGTCCTTCTCGTCGACGTGGAACGAGTACGCGTCCTTCATGATGAACTCGCGCCCGCGCATGAGCCCGGCGCGCGGCCGCAGCTCGTCGCGGAACTTCGTCTGGATCTGGTAGAGGTTGAGCGGCAGCTGGCGCCAGCTCCGCACGTCGCCGCGCACGAGCGCGCAGATGACCTCCTCGTGCGTGGGACCGACGACGAAGTCCGCGCCCTTGCGGTCCTTGAGCCGCAGGAGCTGCGCGCCGTACTGCTCCCAGCGCCCGGACTCCTGCCAGAGCTCGGCCGGGATGATGGCCGGCAGGAACACCTCGGACGCGCCCGCGCGGTTCATCTCCTCGCGGATGATGCGCTCGACCTTCTGCACGACCCTCCAGCCGAGCGGCAGGAACGAATAGATGCCGGCGGCGACCTTGCGCATGAAGCCGCCGCGCACCATGAAGATGTGCGAGGGAACCTCGGCCTCGGCGGGCGCTTCTTTGAGCGTGGGGACCAGTGTCTGAGAGAGACGCATATGGATCTCGGTTCTTAACACCTGCGGCGCGCGTCGCCTAGAGCGGGCGCGCACCTTCGGATAGGCTTCTGCCCAAGTGGCGCTCGACGAGTACAACCGGAAACGGGACTTCGGCCTGACGCGCGAGCCGCCGGGCGAGGTCAAGACGACGCCGGGGGGAAACCTCTTCGTCATCCAGAAGCACGCCGCCTCGCGCCTTCACTACGACTTTCGGCTCGAGCTCGACGGCGTGCTGCTGTCGTGGTCGGTGCCCAAGGGGCCGAGCCTCGATCCTGCCCAGAAGCGTCTGGCCGTCCGGGTCGAGGACCACCCGCTCGACTACGCCATGTTCGAGGGCATCATCCCGAAGGGTCAGTACGGCGGCGGGACGGTCCTTCTTTGGGACCGCGGGACCTGGGAGCCGGTGGGCGACGCGCACGCCACGCTGGCCGCGGGAAACCTCAAGTTTTCGTTGAAGGGTGAGAAGGTACGTGGCCGCTACGCCCTCGTGAAGCTCAAGGAGCGCAAGGCGCCCCGCCGGGGCGACGACGCGCGCAACTGGCTGCTCATCAAGGAGCGTGACGCCGAGGCGCGGCCCGAGGCGGAGCTCGACGTGACCGCCACGCGCGCCGAGAGCGTGGCCACGCAACGGACGATGGACCAGATCGCCGCCGACCCGACGCGCGTCTGGCACTCGAACCGCGTGCAGGTCGCGCTCGACGACGTGCCGGGGGCGCGCGCCGCCAAGCCACCCGTGGCGGCCCGCCTGCGGGTCGCGAAGCCCGTGACGCGCGCCCAGCCGCCCAAGGGGCCGGGCTGGCTGCACGAGATGCAGATCGAAGGCCGTCGGCTGCTGGCGCGCGCGGCGCTCAATCGCGACGTCGAGCTTTTCGACGCGTCGGGCAAGCGCTTGTCGGCGAAGGCCGCGGCGGCCCACGAGGCAGTCGCGAACGCCGTGCGCCTGCTGCCCGCGCAGAGCTTGCTCGTCGACGGCGTCGTGACGGCTCTGTACGCCGACGGCCGACCGCGCGCTCGCGGGCTGCCCGAGGCGCTCGCGGGCGAGGGCCCGGCCGCGCTCGCTTATTACGTCACGGACCTGCTTTTTCTCGACGGCCACGATCTCGCGCGGGCTCCTCTCGCGCGGCGGAAGGCGCTGCTCGCCGAGCTGGTCGCGCGCGTGCGGCCGCCGGGCCTCTTGCGGCTCTCGGAGCACCTCGAGGGCGACGGCGCCGCCTTTCATCGCGAGGCGTGCCGCCTCGGGCTGCCGGGCACGCTCTCGCGCCGGGCCGACGCGCCCACGCCCGCGCCGCGCGGCGACGCCGTGCTCGTGAAGTGCGGCGCGCCCGCCGCGAAAAGAGCGACCACGAAGCATGCGACCACGAAGCGCCCGACCAAATAGTCGCCAGCGCAGAAGGCGCCGTCGGCGAACGAGACGCGTCAGCGCAGAAGCCGGATCTGGTCGCCCTCGACGGCGTAGACGCGCGGAGGATCGACGCGCCCGTGCTCGGCCCCGAAGCGCAGCGTGCCCGTGAGCCCCTCGAACGAGCTCGTCGCGAGCGCGTGTAAGACGTCGGCTCGCGTGTGGCCGCCCGTGGCGGCGGCCGCGCGAAGAACGTTTACCGCGTCGTAGGCGTAGGCCTCGGTGGCGTGCGGCTCCTGCCCATAGGCCGCGCGGTACGCGTCGACGAAGGCTCGCCCCGCCCCATCGGCGACGTCGGCGTAGAACCCGGGCGCGAGCAGCGCGCCCTGGACGAAGCGGCCGGCGTTCTGCAACAGCCGTGGCGACAGGTCGTTCGCCGTCGCGAGCAGCAGGATGTTGCGCGCGCGCGGCTTGCCGGGCTCGGCCGCCGGGCGCGCGCTGCCCCAGGGCGCCGGCCACAGATCCGCGAACGCCAGCGCGGGCGCGATGAGCTCGAGCCGCTCGGCGCCGTCGGCGACGAAGACGGCTTGCGGCGGGGCTCGCTTGATCGCCGCGATCGCGGCCTGGAACGACGTCGCGCCCGGCACGTACGTCGCCTCGGACGACACGCGTCCGCCGCCGGCCGTCACGGCCTGGCGGAAGGCGTCGCGCAGCCGCTTGCCCGAGGCGCTGTCGGGGCCGAGGAGCGCGAAGTCACGCGCGCCCGCCGCGAGCGCCCGCCGCGCCAGCTCGGCGACGCGCGCCTCGGGCGCATGGATGAGCTGGAAGGCCGTCGTCGCCGCCCCGGGGGCGACGTCGTCGAGCGCCAGCAGGGCCGTGCCCTCTTGCGCGGCCTCTTTGACGCAGCCGGCGACGTTCTTGCGCTCGCCCGCGCTTATGACGCCGATGACGCTCTCTTCGCGCGTGAGCTCGCCGATGCCGCGGCCCACGTGCTCACCGTCGAGCGCCGTGTCGCGCATGGCGAGCTGGACGAGCCCTTCGCGCCCAGCGCTCGGCGCGGGCATGCCCGTCGCGAGCATGGCGGCGCGCATGGCGGCTTCGCCCACGGGCTGGAATTTCCCCGTGAGAGGGACCGCCAGGCCGAGGCGCGCGGGATCGCCCGCGCCGCCCGGCGCGCGCAGCTCCTCGAAGCCGAGCGCGCGCCGCGCCTCCGCCGTCTCGCCGTCTATGGTGGCGGCGCCCGAGGCGTCTCCCTGGGCGCGCAAGTAGCCGGCCGCCTTGACGCCCAGCAGGGCGCGGGCGAGACCCTTGTCGGCCGAGGCCGCGTAGGTCCGCCAGGCGAGCTCGGGAGGCATCTCCGTCGCGAGCTCAGCCGCCTTGAGCCGCGCGTAGGCCTTTTCGGGCGGACGCGCGCCGCGATCGTAGGCATCCCAAAGCGCGATGGCGGCCGCGCGCTCGCCGACGCCCGCCGTGGCTTCGGCGAGCGCGCCTCGCAGCTCGACCAGCGCCTCGTCGCCCGGCCCGGCGGAGCCCGCGCGCGGCAAGAAAGGCATGAGCAGCTCGCGCGCGCGGGCGAACTTTCCGAGCCGCGCGTCCGCGAGCCCCAGGTAGTACCGCGCGCCCGAGGCGACGCCGGCCTCGGGCGGCGTCTCCGCGAGCGGCTCGAGCAGCTTCGCCGCCCCCGAGACGTCGCCGCGCAAGAGGGCCAGGCGGGCCAGGATGAGCTCGGCGGGACGCCGCGCGCCGTGGTCCGGGTGCCGCGCCACGAAGGCCTCGAGCGCGGCGCGCGACCCTTCTCGGTCACCCTGCTCGAAGCGCGCGCGAGCCGCGTTGTAGTCGGCGTCGGCGCCCTCGTCTGCGGCGGGCGCCTGCGCCGGCGGCGCGGCGCCGGGCGCGACGGGCGGCGGCTGCGTCGGCGCGGGGGGCGCCGGCATGACCTCGCCCGGCGCGGGCGCGACGGGCGGCGGCAGCGGCTCGCCCTGCCCGGTCGTCCCCGGTGGGACCTGCGCGACGGACGTCGCCGCACACGCCGCGAACAGGAGCAACGCCGAGAGAGCGACTCGCACCATGTCTCCTTTTACGACCGCCCCGCCGCGTTGTCCTGTTTTGAGCGCTTTCCCGTGATGCCCTGCGCGCCGAGCGCGAGGCGCAGCGTCTTGCGCGCGAAGCTCGAGATGCCGACCGTGTCGAGCGCCTCGGGGGGAAGCCACCGGCGCGTCGCCTGGCCGTCGCGCACGCGGCGCGGGGCCGCATCGGCACGAAAGACCTCGGCCGTGACGTCCCGGTGCGTGAAGACGTGGCGGACGGCGCCGCGCCCGACGAGGCGGCCCGGCGTCGCGCCGGCTTCACGTACGGCGACGCGGGCGGCGCGATTCGCGTCGGCGCCCGCCTCGAGCTCGACCGTCGGGAGGGCCCACGTGCCGGCCAGCAAGCCTGCGGGGCGGCGCACGAGCAGCACGCGGCCCGCGCCGTCGACGCACGCGCAGCAGGCGACGCGCACGAGCGTCTTCGGCCGCTTGGGC